>NZ_FYAJ01000017.1:0-29654 GCF_900185625.1 Photobacterium andalusiense | reverse complement strand
CTGTTACACCGATTTAGTGCGCGCGTAGCTCAGCTGGATAGAGTACCTGGCTACGAACCAGGCGGTCGGAGGTTCGAATCCTCCCGCGCGCACCATTATTTAAAAGTAATAAGCCTCAATGCTTGTTGCTGTTACACCGATTTAGTGCGCGCGTAGCTCAGCTGGATAGAGTACCTGGCTACGAACCAGGCGGTCGGAGGTTCGAATCCTCCCGCGCGCACCATTATTTAAAAGTAATAAGCCTCAATGCTTGTTGCTGTTACACCGATTTAGTGCGCGCGTAGCTCAGCTGGATAGAGTACCTGGCTACGAACCAGGCGGTCGGAGGTTCGAATCCTCCCGCGCGCACCATTATTTAAAAGTAATAAGCCTCAATGCTTGTTACTGTTACACCGATTTAGTGCGCGCGTAGCTCAGCTGGATAGAGTACCTGGCTACGAACCAGGCGGTCGGAGGTTCGAATCCTCCCGCGCGCACCATTATTTAAAAGTAATAAGCCTCAATGCTTGTTATTGTTACACCGATTTAGTGCGCGCGTAGCTCAGCTGGATAGAGTACCTGGCTACGAACCAGGCGGTCGGAGGTTCGAATCCTCCCGCGCGCACCATTATTTAAAAGTGATAAGCCTCATGCTTGTTACTGTTACACCGATTTAGTGCGCGCGTAGCTCAGCTGGATAGAGTACCTGGCTACGAACCAGGCGGTCGGAGGTTCGAATCCTCCCGCGCGCACCATCATTTAAAAGCTCAGCTTAGGCTGGGCTTTTTTTATGCCCTCATTTTAGTCTCGATACTATTTCTGCGTTGTTTGATCATAATCTTCTTATTTATCTTAGCACTATGTTGCAGTTAACAGCCTTGGTATCACTATTATCAGTGTTAAAGAAAGATTAAATAACAGACTATTTATAGGCTTAGTATTATTATCAAAACCAAATAATTTGTACTATTGTAGCTAGGGTTTCGCGCTGCATTACGTCTTTAAAGCATCAACTTATGAGATAACAGCTCGATGACAGAATTAATCAATGGTGATCTTGGGTTATGGGTACTGTTTGCGACCGGTTTTTTAAGCGCGACGTTATTACCCGGTGGTTCAGAAGCTAATTTAATTGCCGCTTTAAAAATGGGGGATAACCCGGTTTGGCAAATTGTGGCGGTGGTGACAATCGGTAATACCCTTGGTGGACTGACTAATTATTGGTTAGGTTTATTATTACCGAATAAAACGATAGATAATAAACACAGTAATAAAGCATTATTATGGCTAAAGAAATACGGTTACTGGAGCTTATTATTAAGCTGGATGCCAATTGTTGGTGATCCATTATGCTTAGCGGCTGGGTGGTTGCGCATGCGTTTTTGGTGGTGTGCGGTCGCTATTTTTATTGGGAAAATGATACGCTATATTGCTCTAGCTGTGATTGTGCTAGGGCTATTTCCCGGATTATCAGTGTAAGGAATGTATTAACGTGCAAAAGTGGGTCTTAAGTGCTGCATTGCTGTCATTAGCGGGTTGTAGTCAATGGAGTGAACATGGCTCTGTAAATGATAGCTTACCGCAAGGGGTTAAGTTTATCGAGCAGGTAAAAGCAGTGCCTGGCAAGGCGGTAATACCTTACAGTAAATATCAATTAGCCAATGGGCTCACGGTTATTTTGTCACCTGATGATTCTGATCCATTAGTGAATGTTGATGTCACTTATCATGTTGGTTCGGCACGCGAGCAGCAGGGAAAATCTGGTTTTGCTCACTTCTTTGAGCATATGATGTTTCAAGGTTCAAAGCATGTTGGTGATCAGCAGCATTTCAAATTGATCACAGAAGCGGGCGGTAATTTAAATGGCAGTACTAACCGTGATCGCACCAATTATTATGAAACGGTTCCAGCCAATCAACTCCAAAAAGTATTGTGGTTAGAAGCTGATCGGATGGGGTTTCTATTGGATGCTGTATCACAGCGTAAATTTGAAATTCAGCGTTCAACGGTTAAAAATGAGCGTGCACAAAATTTTGAAAATCGCCCTTATGGAATGATTTATGAAAAAATGGCTGAAGCGCTATACCCACGTAGCCATCCATACTCATGGCAAACCATTGGTTATGTTGAAGATCTTGATCGCGTTGATGTAAACGATCTTAAAGCCTTTTTCCTGCGTTGGTATGGGCCTAATAATGCGACGTTAACCATTGGCGGTGATATCAATAAAGTTAAGACACTGGCATGGATCAATAAATACTTTGGATCGATTCCACGTGGTCCTGAAGTGAAAAATGCCCCTAAGCAGCCAGCTAAAATCGCCCATAATCGCTTTATTACTCTGCAAGATAATATTCAGCAGCCAATGCTAATGATAGGTTGGCCAACGGCTTATCTAGGGGCGAAAGATCAATCATCATTAGATATGCTTGGACAAATTATTGGTAGTGGTACTAATAGTTTATTGTATCAAAAGCTAGTCAAAACTGGCGCTGCTGTCGATGCTGGTGCTTTTCAAGATTGTGCTGAATTAGCCTGTACTATGTATGTCTATGCAATGGCACCCAGTGGTAATCAGGGCAATTTAAAACAGCTACGTACTAAAGTGATGGCGGTAGTTAATGGCATTAAAACCCAAGGCATTAATCAGCAGCAATTAGATGAGATCAAAGGCTCAGCTGCGGCAAGTGCGATTTATGGCTTGCAAAGCGTAGCGGGTAAGGTTTCACAGTTGGCGGCTTATCAAACATTTTTTGGTGATCCTAATTATTTACCCACGGAGCTAGCTAACGTTAATCGTGTCACGACCAAAAGTGTGATGGCTGTTTATAATAAATACTTATATCAGCAGCCAAGTGTGAGCTTAAGTGTGGTTCCTAAAGGAGAGCTACAGTTAGAAGCTGCACAGCCAAACTTTACGCCTGCGCCACGCCACTTACCCGCTCACCATAAAATTGCCGAAAAAGATTTAGCTTATCGTAGTGTTACTGATGACTTTGATCGCAGTGTAATGCCACAAGCATCAACGCCAGTGAAAGCGCTAATGCCAAGCTTATATGAGTTTACGTTAGCCAATGGCATTAAGGTTATTGGCACTGAATATAAAGAAACGCCAACCATTACTTTGCAGCTAAGTGTACCAGCAGGGCGTCGAGTTGAGCCTCAAGGTAAAGCGGGATTAGCACAACTTACTGCTGCAATGATGAATGAAGGTACTGCTAAATTAACTGCAGAGCAGATGGCATCTCAATTAGATACTTTGGGCAGTAGTATTACCGTTAATGCTGGATTGTATAATTCGACCATCTCGTTAACGACGTTGACTAAGCATTTACCGCAAACATTGGCATTATTTGAGCAACGGTTATTACAGCCTAAATTCACAGAGTCTGATTTTAAACGTTTGAAAAAACAAATGTTAGAAGGCATTGTCTATGAACATCAAAGTGCGGAATGGTTAGCCAATCAAGCCACTCGTGACGTATTGTTTAAAGGCACCGTATTTAGCCGCCCAGCAGATGGCACTCAAGCATCAATTAAAGCAATTACCTTGCAAGATGTTAAGAATTTTTATCAGCGTTATTACACGCCAAATGGCGCAGATATTGTGGTGGTAGGTGATATTAAACAAGCTAATTTAGACACTGATCTCGCGCCATTAGCTGCTTGGCAAGGTGCGCCGAAACCAACCTTTATCACACCGACACTGCCGACGTTATCACAACAAGCAATTTGGTTAGTCAATAAGCCTCATGCACCGCAAACAGTGGTGCGCTTAGTACGTCAAGGGATGGCATATGACGCAACGGGAGAATTATTTAAAACCCAACTGGCGAACTTTAATTTAGCGGGTAATTTTAATAGTCGTTTAAATTTAAACTTACGTGAAGATAAAGGCTATACCTATGGTGCTGGCGGTTATTTAACCGGAGGGCGTGAAATTGGCATTGCCAGTTTCTATGCACAGGTGCGAGCTAATGCTACTTTAGCTGCGATAAAAGAATTCATGGCTGAATTAAAGCGTATCAGTAAGAGTGGATTAACGGCTAAAGAAGTGAAATTTATGCGGTTAGCGGTTGGTCAACAAGATGCGTTAAGCTATGAAACCCCATCCAAAAAAGCAGCATTACTTGGCACTATTTTAAGTTATAACTTAGCCCCAAATTTTGTGACTCAACGTAATCATATTGTGGCGACAATAACCAAAGCTGAAATGGACAATTTAGCGCATAAATGGTTTAACCCTAAAGATTATCAAATCATTATTGTCGGTGATGCAAAGACATTATTACCGCAATTAAAGACCTTAGGTTTACCTATTCATCAATTGGTACTGAATCAGTAAAATACTCACTAAAGTAACAGCTTTTATTAAGTAAAGGCTGTTACTGTGTAGTAACTATGTTTCACAATTATTAATACTATAAAGCATGGTAATCGTGGTTAATAATGATTACCCTGTTTTCTTCAATTGGATAAAAATGAGTATGGCCTTCATGACTTTTTCCGAAAGGTTGCAACAGGTTGCTAATAACCCAGAAGCCTTAACACAGTTAGGGCGTGGTCTTGAGCGTGAGTCTTTACGTATAACAGAAGATTTAAAAGTATCTTCATTGCCACATCCAAGTGCTTTAGGTTCAGCACTAACTAATAAATGGATCACCACCGATTTTGCTGAATCATTACTAGAATTTATTACGCCGGTTTCGCGTGATGTTGATGATCTACTTGCACAATTAGACGATATTCATAAGTTTTCATTAAGCCATATGGCTGGCGAGCGCTTATGGCCGATGTCTATGCCATGCTTTGTTGGTGATCAGGATGAGATTGAGTTAGCCCAATACGGCAGTTCTAATAGCGGCCAAATGAAAACCCTTTACCGTGAAGGTCTTAAGCGTCGTTACGGTAGCGTGATGCAGATTATTTCTGGCGTACACTTTAACTTCTCATTTCCTGATACGTTTTGGGATAGCTTGTTTGGTGAGCAAACGGAGTTACAGCGCCAAGATTCAGTATCTGACGCCTATTTTGCATTAATTCGCAACTACTACCGTTTTGGATGGCTAATTCCGTATTTGTTTGGTTCATCACCAGCATTATGTGGTTCATTTATTCAAAACGAAGCCTTGAAAGCCTCTTTTGAAAAAGTAGGTAAAGGGACCTACTTTTTAGAGAATGCTACCGCATTGCGATTGAGTGATTTAGGTTATACCAATAATGCGCAAAGCTCGCTAAAAATTGGCTTCAATAATATTGAGCAATACCTTACTGGGCTAAATAGCGCAATTCATACTCCATCAGTAGAGTTTGCGAAATTAGGTGTGATTGTTGATGGTAAACGTCAACAGCTTAATAGTAATGTGTTACAGATCGAAAATGAGCTATATGCACCAATAAGACCTAAACGTGTCGCTAAAAGTGGTGAAAAACCATCTGAGGCATTAAAACGTGCTGGGGTGGAATACATTGAGGTTCGATCATTAGACGTTAACCCATTTAGTCCAATTGGTATTGATGAAGATCAAGTGCGTTTTCTTGATTTGTTCTTAACTTGGGCGGTATTAACCCCATCACCTGAGATGACGGATTGTGAATTAGCTTGTTGGCGTGATAATTGGAATAAAGTGGTTGTTGATGGCCGTAACCCACAATTGGAGCTAAAAATTGGCTGCGATGGTGAAGAGTTACTGTTAAAAACATGGGGTCAACGTGTGTTTGCAGAGCTTGAGCAAGTTGCAATCACGATAGATAAGCTCCATGGCGATAGTAAATATCAGCAAACGTGTCAGCGTTTACTAAGCTGGATCAATGATCCACAGTTAACTTTTTCAGCTAAATTGCTTGAACAAATTAAAGCCTTCCAAGGGATTGGGGCGGTTGGTGATCATTATGCGACTGAGCATGCTAAGCGATTGGCTCTGCAAGATTTCCGTTTTTATGATCAAGCAACGTTTGAGCAAGAAGTGGCAGCATCAGTGATAAAGCAACGTCAAATAGAACAAAGTGATACATTGTCATTTGATGATTTCTTAGCCGACTATTTTGCTGATGTTGATGTGGAAATTCCAACCCTCAGCTAATAAGTCATGGTATGAAGCTGACACTTTTAAGTGTCAGCTTTTTTTTGATCTATATTCATTGTTAATAAGATAGGAACAATAATGCGATTACGTGTACGGTTGTTGATGCTGACTGTTGTAACTGTGATTGTCAGTGGTTGTGCAACACCGCCACCAAGCAATCAATCAAATTTATGCAGTATATTTAGACAATATCCAGATTGGTATGAAGATGCTGTTGATATGCAGCAAAAGTGGGGCACACCGATAAATGTTGCGATGGCGATTATGAAACAAGAAAGTAGTTATCGTCACGATGCGTTACCACCAAAAGATTATATGTTGGGCTTTATTCCATGGGGCCGAGTAAGTAGTGCTTATGGTTATGCACAGGCACAAGATCCAGCCTGGTCTGACTTTCAAAAGCATACTGGCCATGGTGGCTCACGTAGTGATTTTGGTGATGCGATGCAATTTATTGGCTGGTATACCCATGAAACCCAGCGTCAATTAGGTGTTTCTAAATGGAATGCCTATGCTCAGTATCTAGCCTATCACGATGGACGTGGTGGTTATAAGCGTGGCACCTATCGCCGTAAACCGTGGCTAATGAAAGTAGCACGTAAGGTTGAACAGCAATCGAAAAATTACGGTTGGCAGTTAAAGCAATGCCGAAAAGAGCTCGATGCCAATAAAAGTTGGTGGTAGGTTAGTTGTAAGTAGCACTATATAACGGAAGTGTTAGGCGTTATTTTTATTTAGACAAGGAGAAGTAAGCAATGCCATTACTTGATAGCTTTACTGTCGATCACACCAAAATGCATGCACCTGCAGTCAGGATCGCAAAGACCATGCAAACCCCTAGCGGTGATACTATTACCGTGTTTGATTTACGTTTTTGTCGCCCCAATGCTGATATTCTCAGCGAGCGTGGTATTCATACTTTAGAGCATTTGTATGCTGGATTTATGCGCCAGCATTTAAATTCTGACACGGTCGAAATTATTGATATTTCACCTATGGGCTGCCGTACTGGTTTCTATATGAGTTTAATTGGTTCGCCGACAGAACCACAGGTTGCCAGCGCATGGTTAGCGGCAATGACAGATGTGTTGGCGGTTGAAACTCAGGCGCAGATCCCTGAGCTCAATGAGTATCAATGTGGTACTTATAATATGCATTCACTTGATGAAGCAAAAGCGATTGCAACAGCGATTATTGATGCTGGCATCGAGGTTAATAAAAACGATGCTCTGGCGCTGCCTGATACGATATTACAACAATTACAGGTTAAATAAGCCGTTGCTTTAAGAGTAAAAAAGCCACCCAGTGTAAAAATCACGGGGTGGCTTTTTTATTGAGACAGATCAGCGGTTAATTATTGGTGCTTGGCGATTGAGTCTCTTGCTCGGTGTCAGTTTCAGTATCAACGTCAGTGGTGCTGTGTGTAGGTAACACTTTAACTAACTTAATCATATTGCCAGAAACATCAATAATTTCCATTTTGTGGCCATTAATATCTACTTTAACTTTTTCTTCTGGAATATATTCTAAATGTTCAAGAATAAAGCCGTTTAATGTCCGTGGACCATCAGTGGGAAGTTGCCAATTCAAGCTCTTATTTAAATCACGAATATTGGCACTACCTTCAATCAATAGGCTACCGTCTTTTTGTTGGGTAATTTCTTCTGCCAGTGTTGGTGCAATTGAAGTAGTAAATTCACCTACGATCTCTTCTAAAATATCTTCAACGGTGATCAAACCTTGAATATCGCCGTACTCATCCACAATTAGACCAATGCGCTCTTTATTGCGTTGGAATTTTAGTAATTGAATATTGAGCGGTGTGCCTTCAGGGATGAAATACACTTCATCAGCAGCACGGAGTAAGTTCTCTTTACTGAAATCATTTTTATCCATCATTAAACGGTAAGCTTCACGTACACGAAGCATACCAACCACTTCATCAATGTTGTCGCGATATAACACAATTCGTCCATGTGCAGAGTGGCTTAACTGACGCACAATCGATTTCCAATCGTCATTGACATTGATCGCTGCAATTTCATTACGTGGAATCATGAGATCTTCCACGGTGACATTTTCTAAATCAAGAATTGAGAGCAGCATATCTTGGTGACGACGAGGAATTAGAGAACCTGCTTCGTTAACAATAGTACGTAATTCTTCTGAGTTAATATTTGAAGCGCTATCGTTATTTTTTTTGACACCGAGAATAAACAAGAAGCCATTTGTTATGCCATTAACAAACCACACTAATGGATAGAGTAGCTTCATTAAAATATTCAGTAATATGCTACTAGCGTAAGATATTTTTTCAGGGTGTAGAGCGGCAACAGTTTTTGGTGTTACTTCCGCAAACACCAAAATAACAATGGTCAAAACGGCAGTTGCAATAGCTACGCCTGCATCACCATAGAGACGCATACCAATAATGGTCGCAATTGCCGATGCAATAATGTTAACTAAGTTGTTACCGATCAGAATTAAACCTAATAAACGATCAGTACGTGAAAGAAGTTTCTCAACGCGTTGAGCCCCTTTATGGCCTTGACTGGCAAGATGGCGCAACTTATAGCGATTGAGGGTCATCATTCCGGTTTCAGAGCTTGAAAAATAAGCTGAAATGATGATCATAAGAGCGAGTAAAGCAAATAATAAGCCTGTGGAAATTTGGTCCAAAGGGGCAGTCCTTAACAGATTAACCAAGTATTGTTAGTCATTGAATAACTAAACAATAATGTATAAAACAGTAGTAATTATAAAAACAAGTGTAGCAATAAAATTCGTCGTTGCAGCTTAACTAGCTACCAATGATAACTTCTTTGACAAAACGGCTACCGAAATAGGCTAATGTCAGTAAAAATGCACCGGCTAAGCTAAACCAAACCACTTTACGTCCACGCCATCCTTGACGGTAATGACCCCATAATAATACGCTGTAAATAATCCAAGCAAGCAAGGATAAGACCGCTTTATGGGCTTTGCCTTGAGCAATAATGTCGCCAATAAAAAAGTAGCCACTGATTAAAGTGACAGTTAATAAACCATAACCGACAATAATGATCTTGAAAAGTTGGCGCTCTACCATCATTAATGGTGGAATGTTAGGATTAATCTGTAAGCTTTTTTTGCGCTTTAACTTATGATCAAGCCAAGCCAGTTGTAACGCGTACAGCGTCGCTATCATTAAGGTTGAATATGAGAACAATGCCAGAGAAATATGGATTAATGCTTGCGGTTGTGCTTCTAAATGGGTAATAAAAGCACCCGGTAGCATAGTAGCAGCAAATAAATTAATGGCTGCGAAACTATAAACAACCGGTAATAAAAACCAAATCCGCATTTTTAAGATTGCAAACGTGGTTAAACTGGCAACAATAACGCTAATCAGTGATGCAACGTTAAGGATGCTAAGGTTTTGGCCTGATGCTCCAAAGATAAGATCTTTAAGTAATAGCAAGTGTAAGGCAATAGCAATAATGGCAGTAATAAACACCGGTTGGGTTTTAATGCCGTTATTACTGGTAAGCCCTGGGACAACAAGCAGTAATGCAATGATATAAAAGCATACTGCAGGGATGGCAATTAGCATGTCCATAGTCAACCAGATAGCTCCTTTAGTAACGAATAGCTATTTTTAATATTTAGAAGCAGCAATTATACCCTGCTCAAACCTTCGTCGCCAATGTAATCCCAAAAAGAGCTGTGGGTTTACATGAAAGACCAAGCTTTTTTGCGGTATACTTGTAGCAATTTTAATAATTTTGCAATTTTTGATTGAGTTGCGTAACGAGCGAGTAGCACCACATGTTCGAAAATTTAACCGAGCGTTTATCGCGAACGCTAAAAAATGTCAGCGGCCGTGGTCGTCTTACGGATGACAATATAAAGGATACTTTGCGTGAAGTTCGGATGGCATTACTCGAAGCCGACGTTGCGTTACCTGTAGTTCGTGAATTTGTTAAGCGCGTCAAAGAGCGAGCTGTTGGCACTGAAGTATCAAAAAGCCTTACCCCTGGCCAAGAGTTTATTAAAATCGTTCAAGCTGAGCTTGAAGCTGTTATGGGTGAAGGTAATGAAGCGCTTGATTTAAGTTGCCAACCACCGGCAGTGATCTTAATGGCCGGCCTTCAAGGTGCGGGTAAAACCACCAGTGTTGGTAAACTAGGTAAGCTCTTAAAAGAGCGTGATAAAAAGAAAGTCTTGGTTGTGTCTGCCGACGTTTACCGTCCTGCGGCAATCAAGCAGTTAGAAACGCTAGCTGCTGATGTGGGTGTAGATTTCTTTCCTTCAACGGTTGAGCAAAAACCACTAACCATTGTAAAAGCTGCATTAGAGCACGGTAAAACCAAGTTCTATGACGTAGTGATTGTCGATACTGCAGGTCGTTTGCATGTCGATGAAGAAATGATGGATGAAATTAAAGACGTCCATAAAGCATTAAATCCAGTCGAAACGCTGTTCGTGGTTGATGCCATGACGGGTCAAGATGCGGCGAATACCGCCAAAGCATTTAATGATGCCTTACCACTGACCGGTGTTATCTTAACCAAGGTTGATGGTGATGCGCGTGGTGGTGCAGCGTTATCTGTACGCCACATTACTGGTAAGCCAATTAAATTTTTAGGTATTGGTGAAAAAACTGATGCTCTAGAACCGTTCCATCCCGATCGTGTTGCTTCACGTATTTTAGGTATGGGCGACGTTTTATCGTTGATCGAAGATCTAGAACGTAACGTTGATAAAAAAGAAGCAGAGAAATTAGCCAAGAAATTTAAAGATAAAAAAGGCTTTGATCTTGAAGATTTCCGTAGTCAGCTTCAGCAAATGAAAAACATGGGTGGCATGATGGGTATGCTTGATAAGCTGCCAGGGATGTCACAATTACCAGGTGATATGAAAGATAAAGTTGATGATAAAATCTTCGTCCAAATGGAAGCTATCATTAACTCAATGACCAAGGGTGAACGTGCTCGACCTGAGCTTATAAAGGGCTCACGAAAGAAACGTATTGCTGCCGGTTCTGGTACTCAAGTACAAGATGTAAACCGTCTATTGAAGCAATTTACCCAGATGCAAAAGATGATGAAAAAGATGCAAAAGGGCGGAATGAAGAATATGATGCGCCAAATGAAAGGCATGATGCCTGGTGGCGGTATGTTCCCAGGACGCTAATAGTCTGATTTTTAATGGTTTTAAAGCTTTTATTCTACTTAAACGGTGAAAAAGTAACTAAAGCAGTTGCATTCGCCGCTCCAAAGGGTAAAATTCCGAGGCTTTATTTTGGCACGGACCTCGTTATTATAGCGGGGTCATTTATTTTACAGTAATGCAAAGAGGACGATATGGTAACCATTCGTTTGGCACGTCACGGCGCTAAGAAGCGTCCATTCTATCAAATCGTTGTTGCTGACTCACGTGCTCCACGTGACGGCGCAAACATCGAGCAAATCGGTTTCTTCAACCCACTAGCTAAGGGTCAAGAAGAGCGTTTACGTTTAGATCTAGATCGCGTAAACCACTGGTTAGGTCAAGGCGCATCTACGACTGACCGTGTAGCTAAACTAATCAAAGACGCAGCTAAAACTGCAGCTTAATTAGTGCTAATTAGGTACAGAGAAAAACGATGAGTATAAAAGACCAAGACCACATTATTGTCGGTAAACTGGGTGCCACCTACGGTATCAAGGGTTGGCTCAAAGTTTTTTCCTACACCGAACAATCTGAAAGTATCTTTTCCTACACTCCTTGGATGATTAAAATCAAAGGTGAGTGGAAAGAAATCCATGTTGAATCATGGAAACGTCACGGCCAAGGTCTTGTTGCTAAGCTAGAAGGCATGGATATCCGCGAGGATGCTCAAGTTTTCACTAATGCAGAAGTAGCAGTTTTGGCTGATCAACTACCCGCACTGTCAGATGAAGAATTTTACTGGCGTGAATTGTTTGGTATGTCAGTTGTCACCACCGAAGGTTACGACCTAGGTAAAGTCACTGATATCCTGGAAACAGGTTCAAACGATGTGTTAGTTGTGAAGGCGAATCTAAAAGATGCTTTCGGACAGAAGGAACGTTTAATCCCGTTCCTCGATGAGCAGGTCATCAAGTTGATTGATCGCACTGCTCAGCGGATCGAAGTTGACTGGGATCCTGACTTTTAACCTCTAGGTAAATTAAGCGAGTGAACATATGTGGGTTGGAGTAATCAGTCTTTTTCCTGACATGTTCTCTTCCATTACCAATTTTGGGGTAACAGGCCAGGCGGTAAAAAAAGGCCTTTTGACTGTTGATACGTGGAATCCTCGTGATTTTACGCATGACAAACATCGGACGGTGGATGATCGACCGTACGGTGGTGGACCGGGCATGTTAATGATGGTGCAGCCTTTGCGCGATGCTATTCATACTGCTAAAAAGTCTGCAAAAGGTTCGGCTAAAGTAATCTACCTTTCACCTCAAGGCCGTAAGCTGGATCAAGCTGGTGTTGAGGAGTTGGCTCAAAATGAGAATCTGATTCTTATTTGTGGTCGCTATGAAGGGGTTGATGAGCGCATTATTCAACAAGAGGTAGACGAAGAATGGTCTATCGGTGATTTTGTGTTAACGGGTGGCGAATTACCCGCCATGACGCTAATTGATGCAGTGGTTCGGTTTGTTCCGGGCGTACTGGGTGATTTTGCGTCAGCAGAAGAAGATTCTTTTGCAAATGGTTGGTTAGATTGTCCTCATTACACCAGACCTGAATTGTTGGACGGACAAGAAGTACCTGCGGTATTAATGTCTGGCAATCATAAAGAGATTAGTCGCTGGCGATTAAAGCAATCGTTAGGCCGTACATGGCTGAGAAGACCAGAGCTCCTGGAAAACCTAGCTCTGACTGACGATCAGGAATTCTTGCTCGCGGAATTTATTCGCGAATATAAAGCAAGCATTTAATTAAATTAGTATCAGTTTATTCTAGGGTATATACCAAATGAGTAACATCATTAAAGCTCTTGAGCAAGAGCAACTAAAAACAGACCTACCAACTTTCGCACCAGGTGACACTGTTGTTGTTCAAGTTAAGGTAAAAGAAGGTGACCGTGAGCGTCTACAGGCTTTTGAAGGCGTTGTAATCGCAATCCGTAACCGTGGTCTACATTCAGCATTTACTGTTCGTAAAATCTCGAACGGTGAAGGCGTTGAGCGTGCGTTCCAAACTCACTCTCCAGTAGTTGATAGCATTACTGTTAAACGTCGTGGTGCAGTACGTCGTGCCAAGTTGTACTACCTACGTGAGCGTTCTGGTAAATCAGCACGTATCCGCGAGAAGCTTACTAAGAAATAATAAGCGTCTGACGTTTATCGAAAAGCCCACCTTCATGGTGGGCTTTTTTTTGGTTATACAATCACACAATCAATGATTGTTTGAGGTGAGATGAATATTGGCAACATATTCTTCTTCTGACCAGTAAATACGTTCTGCAACTTGTGCTTCTGGATTTAATGTTACTTCGCGTAATACACGCTCTTTGAATTTGTGATAGCCTGCTCGGTCAATTAAGTGGCCCATATGAAGGTAAATAGGTGTGCCTTCAAGCATTTCTTTTTCAAATTCAAGTAAGTTACTGATCACTTGATGAATTACATCTTCTGTGACCCAGTTTAAAAACGTTTTACCTACACGCGGTGTTTTCTTTGATGTCCGTCCACCAAGTTTAACCATATAAAGTTGTTTAGAATCGCGTTGCCATGCCAATGTTGGGCAAGCTAATACACACTCACCACAGCCAATACATTTACTCTCTTCTTTCACCGCTTTACCATTTTTCAATGATAAACAGTTAACTGCATGATGTTGACAAGCACGCACACAAGCGCCGCAACCAATACAGCGTTCTGGTGTAAAGTTAATTTTAGCTATACCTAAAATACCAAAGTCAGCCATATTGGCTTTTGCACAGTCGTTAGGACAACCAGCTAATACTAACTTTAAGTGGTAAGGTTGTGGATAGATATGGTGTTCTAGTCGTTGTGCTAAACCCGTAGTATCGGTATTTGCTTTTTGGCAAATACGGCTACCTTGGCAAGCGACAATGTTACGTCCGGCAATACTTTGGTAACCCACTTTGGTATCTTCAATCTCAATACCACATAACTCAACTGTAATATCTTTTAGAAATGGCTCTAATGCGGCATTCACTTTAGCGATATTTTGATAGCGTATTCCAGGCATCGCAAGTTTTTGACGTGTTGTTAAATGGATGATCCCATTGCCGTATTTCTCTGCGATATGCTGCGCTGTTGATAATAAATAAGCAGGCATAATACCGCCGGGAATACGTACACTTATCATGCACTCACCACGTACTTTTGATAGGCGATAGTCACCTTTAGCACGAGTTTTAATGATATCGATATCTAATCCCATGATGTTCTCCTAATCGACCAAATTCTCAGCTTCATCAAAACGAAATACAGGGCCATCAATACAGACGTATTTTTCGCCCATACGACAGTGGCCACATTTACCAACGGCACAAGCCATACGGCGTTCGTAATCGACCCAAATTTGTTGTTTGGTGAGGCCTTCTTTTAACAGTGCTTGTACTGCAAATTTGATCATAATCGGTGGGCCAACCACAATTGCTTGGGTATTAGCGAGATCAGACAGATCTAGTTTGTCGATATGTGCGGTAACTAAACCAAGATGAAATTCTTCATCTTTTTCACCTTCATCTAAGGTGGTGATGAGGTTTTGACGTTCACGCCATAATGGCATTTCATCACGGTATAAAACAGCCTCTTTATTTTTAAAGCCGAGGATCATATCCATACCGTTCACTTTTTGTGGGTGTTCAGAGAAGTGACGCATTAGACCTTTAACTGGAGCAACACCCGTTCCGCCAGCGATAATAATTAGGTGGCGATGGTGATAGTGCTCTATTGGATAACCATTACCATGAACGCCACGCATCCAAACATTGTCACCGACATTGAGTTCAAATAGGCGATTGGTTACTTTACCGACATTTCGAATCAATAAATCAACGTAATTATCACCGCAGTCAGATACTGAAATTGGCGCTTCACCCACCATGGGGAGCGAGACTTCAACAAATTGCCCTAGTTTGGCGTCAAAATCTTTAGCAACACGAAAGTTCCATTCAAGTTCAGTGTGTTTAGTGATAGCCAAAATAGGATAAGCTTTTGGAAGTAGAATATTTTTATGATCACCGCAGCTACATTGGTGAGTGGTTGCTTGACTAGACATCAGCTTTCTCCTTTTGACGATCAATGAGGTGTTGTTCGACAATATCGGTCATACGATTAACGATGGTAGTAAAAGAAATATATTGTGGGCAGCGATCATCACAACGACCACAACCGACACACATATGGTTAGTACCTTCACGTGCCTTGTAGTCATTAACTTTATGCAGCGCACGATAACGTAAACGCTCACCGGTTTTTTCACGGAATTTATGACCGCCAGCCATGTTGGTAAAGTCACCTGTCATACAGCTGGCTTGTTGACGGCGGCGCTCACCTTGAGTTGGATTTTCATCATAAGCAACATCAAAGATGCTGTGGCAACTACACGTTGGACAAGAGGTAGTACAACGACCGCAACCAATACAGCGGCTGTTGTATTGTGCCCAGCTTGAATCGTTTTGTAGGATCTGTCTGATGAGGTTAGGATCATCACACACTTGGTCAGGAGTCCGTACTGTTGTTGGGTTAGACTGAACAAATTGTGGTTGATAGTCCGTTTCTGTACCAACGGTTTCAAATAGCGTTTTTAAGCTATTATCGTTGATGTGAATATGAACACCATTATCACTAAATCGAACTGCAGCATCGTAATTGTCAGTTTGGTTGGTACCCATTGAAACACAGAAACAGTTCTCAAAACTTGAACGACATTCGAGCAGAATAAGCTTGAGTTTTTTACGTTTCATTTCGTAGTAGTAATCTGCATTACCACCATTTTTCAAATACATATAATCAAGACGCTTCAACGCATGAATATCACAGCTACGAAGGAAAAGTAGGGTCGGTCTTGGATCGATATGGGACTCTCTTAATTCATCACCATTAAAGTAGAACAGGGTTTCAGTGATAGGCAGTACCACTTCTTTAGGTGAAAAATGAGATTTTTTCTTCCACACGATTTGTTCTGCTGATTTCACTTCTTGGTAAACTAGGTTATCGGTGTGAGCAAAACGGCCGCCAAAGTGCTCATAGGCGGGTGCCATAATTTTGTATTGCGAGCCGAGCTGACGAAAGACGTCATTCAACTCATCTATACTGAGATATTTTTCCATAATTAGTAGCCTGTGTTAGTAACATTTGATATCACGAAGCAAAGTGTTGTGGATTTGATGGTGATAGGTAATTACATCGCCAACCACGATAAGTGCGGGACTTGGTAGAGTATGCTTCGTAAGTTGTTCGGGGAGCTGAGCTAAAGAGGTGATGAGCTGACTTTGGCTTGGTGTTGTACCTTGGCTAATAATGGCGACAGGAGTTGATGCTGGCATACCATGAAGCATTAATTGTATTGCAATTTGCTCAGCTCGATTAAGCCCCATATAAAAAACTAAGCTATGCTGTAATTCGACTAATGCTTGCCAATTAATTTGATGAGTATCTTTTTGACTATGTGCAGTTATCGCTGTAAATCCACGTGAAACTTGGCGATGGGTTAATGGAATACCGCTATAACTACAGCACCCCATTGCAGCAGTAATACCAGGGATAATGACATACTGGATATTATGTTGTTCTAGAAAGAGTGCTTCTTCTCCACCACGGCCAAAAATAAATGGATCCCCGCCTTTTAGGCGGCATACTCTTTTGCCTTTTCTAGCATATTTGAGTAATAGCTCATTGATAGTTTGCTGTGAGGTCGCTTGCCCATTACAACGTTTACCAACAGCAATAGCGTGACTTTGCTTAGGAAATAGATCAATGATTTCTGGCGAAACAAGGAAGTCATACAAAATAATATCGGCATTGAGAATGCAGTTTAAAGCTTTAACAGTGAGTAGCTCTGGGTCACCAGGTCCAGCTCCGACTAATGACACTAATACCGTGTCATGCTGGTTATCATTGCTAGTAACAATATTATTCTTAGGAGGGTTTTGCATGATTAAGCACTATAAAAAGAACATCATTTTTATAGATTAAAGAATGCTTGAATGTTTAAAAATTCATTCTTTTTGATCTTAATGTTAAGTTATTCTTAATATAGATATTAATTGGTTTTGGTTTGATTGATATCAATAAAGGTGCATAAAAAACCAGTGGTGAACACTGGTTTTTTCATACACTTATTTTGTATATTAATTCTGAATATCAGCTTTTTGATGCGAATGGTGTGCTGGTTGGTTCAACTTCATCAGTATCAATATCAATCACGCCTTTACCTTGTGATTTTTTGATGATCATCACCGTGATAATGCTGGTTGCAATCATGGCGATAACTGTTGAAACCGTCATTGGTAAGCCAAAGCCCAATTGATCATTGTTAAGAATAAAACAAATACAAACTGTGGTCATAAACATAGCCGGAATGGTGGCTACCCAATGTAATTTATCAAGACGAAGTAGATAAGCTGATGCTGTCCATAACATCATTACGGCAGTGGTTTGGTTAGCAAAGCCAAAATAACGCCAAATAATGGCAAAATCGACTTGAGTTAAAATTGCGCCTAACACAAACAATGGCATAGCCATTAATAAGCGATTACGTAATGGCTTTTGATCCATATTGAAATATTCAGCCAAAATTAACCGGCTTGAACGGAAAGCAGTGTCGCCTGAAGTTATCGGTAGAATGACTACCCCAAGAAACGCAATAATGCCACCAAAGACGCCTAATAGTCCAAATGACGAACTATAAACTACATTACCTGGACCGCCATTGGCTACCGCTTCAGATAAAGCTTCAATAGAGCCAAAGAATGATAATGCTAGCGCACACCAGATAAGGGCGATGATACCTTCACCAATCATTGCACCATAAAAGATAAAACGACCATTTTGCTCATTCTCAATACAGCGTGCCATTAGCGGTGATTGAGTGGCGTGAAAGCCTGAAATTGCGCCACAAGCAATAGTAATAAACAGTGCTGGCCATAACGGTAAGTCATTAGGATTCATGTTAGTGAACATGTGACTGATTTCAAAACCGCCTAATAATTGGTGTTCATCTGAAATACCAATCGCGGTAATAAGGCCAACTGACATAAAAATCAGTAGCGCGCCAAAGAAAGGATAAAAACGGCCAATAATTTTATCTACAGGCACGATAGTCGCTAAAATATAGTAACCAAAAATAATCACGACCATGGTCGTCATTGAGACATTGAGGCTGGTCTGATCATTAATCAGATTAGTGATCATTCCTGCTGGTGCTGATACGAATACCACTCCAACAAGCAGTAACAGTACGATAGCAAAGATATTCATAAAATGTTTTGCACCGTTACCCAAGTAGCGTCCAGTAAGTGTCGGTACTGAAGCACCACCATTACGAACAGAGAGCATGCCCGAGAAGTAATCATGGACTGCACCTGCAAAAATACAACCTAACACAATCCATAACATCGCTGCAGGGCCGTATAATGCGCCCATAATCGGACCAAAGATCGGCCCAACGCCAGCAATATTTAATAGTTGTACCAAGTAGACTTTGTTGTTGGACATAGGGACATAATCAACACCATCTTGTTTGGTATAGGCCGGGGTTTGGCGGTTGGTCTTAATACCAAATACCTTTTCAATAAAGCTACCATAAATAAAATAGCCGCCAATTAGGGCTGCAACACAGAGTAAAAACCACGCCATATATATCCTCGCTATCTAAAGTGGTGACTTAATAAAATCGCATAACTGTAGTTGGCGGCTAGTGTAGTAGTTTCATTTTTTTGCTTCTTAAGATAATGTTATGAATGTGATATGCATTAACATTCATTAAGGATGCTTTACTAGAACTGTTAACATAGGCACATTTTTTATGTGGTATAGGTACTGAGGTATTTTGCTCTTCTAATGAGTTGCGATAAGTCAGTCATTATTGGTCTTAGTATTGTAATTGCAGTTGTTGTAAATAAATATTTACATATGGAATTTTATGTTTACAAGTTGTTGCAATGGTGGTGCTGCAATTGTTATGTTGGTTGAAGAATATCTATTACTTACAGGGATGACTCATGGAAAAAGATGGCTTAAATAATATTCATATTGCGGAAGAATCAGTACTTATTACCCCGGCTCAATTGAAAAACAAGATGGCAGTTTCTAACAAAGCACTAGCCTTTATTGAACAATCTCGCCAAACCATTGCCAATATTATTCATCAACGTGATCATCGCTTATTAGTTGTGTGTGGACCGTGTTCAATTCATGATGTTGAACAAGCCAAAGTCTATGCCGAAAAATTAAAGCAACTTGCAGCAGAACTAGATGATCAACTTTATATTGTGATGCGGGTTTATTTTGAAAAGCCACGTACTACAGTAGGTTGGAAAGGATTAATCAATGATCCTTATCTTGATGGTTCGTTTGAAGTTGAAGAAGGGTTACATATTGGACGTCAGCTATTAATTGACTTGGTCGAGGCGGGGATCCCGGTTGCAACTGAAGCGCTTGATCCGATTAGCCCGCAATATTTAGGTGACTTATTTAGTTGGGCTGCGATTGGGGCACGGACCACTGAATCACAAACGCACCGTGAAATGGCTAGTGGCTTATCGGTTCCTGTCGGCTTTAAAAATGGTACTGATGGTAGTTTAGCTACCGCAATTAATGCAATGCAAGCAGCTGCTTCTGGGCATAAATTCATGGGGATTAACCCAGATGGTCAAGTGGCTTTATTAGCAACTCAAGGTAACCCAGATGGCCATGTTATTTTACGTGGTGGTAAACAGACTAATTATGATTCTGTCTCTGTCGCTGAGTGTGAAAACGAAATGACAGCAGCAGGTCTTATGCCTTCGTTAATGATAGACTGCAGTCATGCTAACTCTTTGAAAGACTATCGTCGTCAGCCATTAGTGGCAACTGATGCCATTCATCAAATTCGTGAAGGTAATCGTTCTATTATTGGTTTAATGATTGAAAGTCACCTTAATGAGGGCAATCAAAGTGCCGATTTGCCGTTAAAAGATATGGCTTATGGAGTGTCGATTACTGATGCATGTATTAGCTGGGATACTACAGAACAGCTATTACGCAAAGCACATCAAGAGTTAGTGCCTTTTTTACAAAATAGAATTAAATAACTCTTTGCACTATAGTTGCAACGGGATAAATACGGATGTCAAAAGTCATGGTTGCTGAGTTAAGCCTATTAAGAGATCAAATAGACGAAGTTGATCGTCAAATGGTGGAGTTATTAGCTCGCCGTTTAGCATTAGTTGAACAAGTTGGGGTGGTTAAAAGCCAGCATGGATTACCTATTTATGCCCCTGATCGTGAAGCGGCAATGTTGGCATCTCGTCGTCAAGAAGCAGAATCAAAAGGGGTTCCTGCTGATCTTATTGAGGATGTGTTACGGCGAACCATGCGTGAGTCATATTCAAGTGAGAATGATTCAGGCTTTAAATGTCTTAACCCGCAATTGCGTCCGATTGTGATTGTTGGTGGTCATGGTCAATTAGGGCAATTATTTCAACGGATGTTTGAGTTATCTGGTTATCAGGTGCGTATTTTAGGCCGTGATGATTGGCATCGTGCTGATGAAATCTTACATGATGCTGGAATGGTGGTTGTTTCTGTCCCAATTCATATGACGGAAGCCATTATTGCTAAGTTAGGTCAACTACCTGAGGATTGTATCCTTACCGATCTAACGTCAGTTAAAAGTGGCCCTTTGCAAGCAATGCTAGAAGTGCACTCTGGGCCTGTTGTTGGTTTACATCCAATGTTTGGTCCTGATATTCCAAGTTTGGCTAAGCAAGTGGTTGTTTACTGTGATGGGCGTAATCCAGAAAGCTACCAATGGTTGCTGGAACAGATTCAGATTTGGGGCGCATCATTAAATCGTATTAGTGCGATTGAACATGATCAGGGAATGACATTAATTCAAGCATTGCGTCATTTTACGTCATTTGTTTATGGGGTTCATCTAGCAGAAGAAGATCCTAAAATAGACCAACTGATGTCGCTCAGCTCGCCTATTTACCGATTAGAATTAGCGATGGTCGGACGCTTGTTTGCTCAAGACGCGCAGTTATATGCAGATATTATTATGTCGGCACCTCAAAACTTAGCGATGATTAAACGTTTTCATCAACGTTTTGGGGAGGCAATTGAAATGTTAGAACATCAAGATAAAGCAGCGTTTAAACAGGCATTTAGTCAAGTTGAGCATTGGTTTGGTGATTATGCGCAACATTTTTTAGTCGAGAGCCAGGGACTACTTAGACAGGCGAACGATTCGACTCGACGTAAATAAAGATAATACTGTTAAGTACAATAGAAATTAATAAGCCCGCGAACAAGCAATGTTCGCGGGCTTTTTTGATCCAGTAAGACGGAGTTGAATTAGTCTTAATCGATGAAATCAACGTCGGTAGGCGTGACATTCTCACTTGGGTAGCAGCCTAATACTTTAATAAAGCGGGTTAAACGAGTGAGATCATCTAATACTTGCTGCATCAGTGGATCTTTTAAATTAATTTCAACATCAACATAAAACATCTCTTCCCATGGGTTACCGATTACTGGGCGAGATTCAAGTTTGGTCATATTAATTTTAGCGTTGCGTAGTACCAGTAAACATTCAACCAATGAACCTGCTGCTTGTGCGGTTGACATAATCAGGGTCGTTTTAGCTGGAATAAGTGAAGTCACGCTTACGGGTTTGCGAGCAACTACAATAAAACGGGTAAAATTTTGTTGTTGATTTGCGATATTGGTTTTTATCGGAGTTAAGCCATAGATCTCGCCACTTGATGCATTACCAATGGCAGCGACATTGGGTTGTTTAAGCTCTGCGACGGTGAGCATTGCATCAGCTGTACTTGAACAATATTGTTGATTAATTTTTCCCATGCCGTGTAAGAACTCACTGCATTGTTGGTGGGGTTGTGGATGGGAGTAAAGAGTATCAATCTGCTCAAGTTGAGTATCAACTGCAGTTAATAAGCAGTGTTCTATCGGTTGAGTAATCTCACCTACAATCGATAAACTGGTGTGTTGCAGCAAGTCATAGACTTCATTGATAGAGCCAGAGCTGGTGTTTTCTATCGGTAATACACCGTAATCAGCATGGCCAGTCTCGACTTCATTGATAATATCTCGAAAAGAACTACAACTTATTTCAACTAACTGCGTTTGCTTACGACTGAAATAATTACGACTAGCAAGGTGAGAGTATGATCCCTTGGCACCAAGAAATGATACCCGTGCTGTTGGCAAGGCATTTTCGGGATTTACCAAGCGTTGCAAATAGGCTTGTTGATATAAAACCGAGTCTTCAATGATGGTATGAAAAATTTGAGTGACGTATTGCGGGTCGAGCTGATGCTCTTTACCTGTATCAATAAGACGTAATAATAATGCTTGTTCACGGACCTGATCGCGCACCGGTTTAGCGGTACTTATTTTACTTTTAGCAACCTCAAGGCTTAATGTGCGGCGTTCAGCTAAAAGAGCCAGGAGTGTATTGTCAATACGAGTGACATTGCGGCGAATATCATCCAATGAATCATGTGTGTTAACGGTCATAGCGATCCCTATTATGATCGGCTCTCTTGAGCATGAAAGCGGCATATTATTGTGTTGGCATTGCAATCCACATTAGGCAGGGGAGATTTTATTGTCAAGTACAAAGCAAACAGCCCTGCATTAGCAGGGCTGTTCTAAATCCTCTTAATCGTTAACGATTATGCTTCATCAAACTCTACTTCATCATCATATTCAGTGGTGTCTTCAGCTTGTGCTGGTTTCTCACTATGACTAGCACGGCGTGAATTTGGTTTGTGAGCTTGTTTCTTCAGTTGGCGATCAAGCTTTTGGTAAAGGTCAGTGATCGCACCAAACAAATCTTCATGTTCTGCTGAGGCAACAAGTTGGCCGCCGGCAATGCTAACAGAAGCTTCAATTTTAAATAGCTTGCTTGGTTCTTTACTAATCATAATATGCTTTTTGATTAGCGGCACTTGAAGTTTTTCTAACTTATTGAATTTAAATTCAAAACGCTCACGGATAGCCGGGGTGATATCGATGTTCTTACCAGTGATTTCTAATGTCATATTTATCTTCCTCGTTTGCTACCCTTCGTTGGGTTAAGTTCAGATTACTAAAACTACCAACTTATAATGTGATCTGTATCACACAATTATCGTTAGTCATTTTTGAGCAAAAAAAATGTGATCGAAGTGGGTTTGTTGCAAAAAAGTTTCTAAAAAATGCTTGAGATTTACTGATAAGTTAGGGCAGTATGGATAATGTTGATTGCTGGTAGCTAGTGCTAACTAGGGATTTAATTCGTTTTATTTCAAGTGGTTGAGCATTTTTTGTGCGTGAGCAATTTGTTGTTATTACGTTGTTACTTACTATAGTGAGTAAATATTGTTAACAGAATTTAAAAAAATGGCAGCTCATTAAGCTGCCATTTTTTATTGGTGTGTTTTTAGAGTGTTATTTGACAGGATTAAGTTTAATCATCGCTTCAGTGCGTGAAACTTCTTTATCCAATTTCAATTTCTGATAAGCCGTTTTTTCAAGTAATAACGATTTACGCGCAGCACTAGTGTCTGGGTATAGACGTTGTACTTGTTGGCAACGGTTGATTGCTGCAATCCATGCTTCACGGCGTACATAAAAATCAGCAACAGCAAGATCATACTCAGCTAATTGGTTTTTCAAAAATACCATACGAGCTTTTGCATCTGCGTCATACTGACTATCAGGGAAGCGTTCCAGTAAGTATTTAAAATCGCTAAATGCTTGGCGTGAAGGGGTAGGATCACGATCAAAACGATCAACATTGAACATGTCATGCATAAAGCTACGATCTTGTGCCATATGCGTTAAGCCACGCATATAAATAACCCAATCCGCTTGTGGATGGGTTGGATTTAAGCGTAAAAAGCGTGCAATTGTTGCTTGTGCTAACGCTAAATCATCATTTTTGTAGTAGGCATAGATCAAATCGAGTTGTACTTGATCTGAGTAAGCGCCAAATGGATAACGAGAGTCCATTGCTTCTAAGCGCTCGATGGCATTATTCCAATTACCACTCTGCAATGCTTGCTGGGCAGTAGAATATAAGTCTGATGGCGGAACATCAGGAATGACTTTCTCAGTACTGGAACAGCCTGAAAGCAAGGCTACAGCAAGTAAAGTCGGTATTGTCAGGCGTTTCATTACGGCGTCAGTTTCCTTGATAAAAATTTTATTTTGCTCGATCCATTACGGACTGAGCCGTTAACAGATACAATGACATTATATTAGTTTACATCAAGCATCGTTTTATTAAGCTTGGTACATTTTACGCAGCGTATGACAATTAGTCTCACGCTTTTTAAAAAAGTTCGTTATGGCACAGCAAATAGAATTAACAAATACAGTTAGCGAAAGCCAACTAGGCAAGCGCCTTGATCAGGTTATTGCTGAATTATATCCCGATTACTCCCGCTCTCGTATCAAAGAGTGGATCCTTAAAGACATGGTTTCAGTTAATGGTAAAATTGACAATAAACCTCGTTCAAAAATGATGGGTGGCGAAGAACTTTTCATTCAAGCTGAAATTGAAGATGAAGTTCGCTGGATTGCACAAGATCTGCCACTTGATATCGTTTATGAAGATGATGATATTTTAGTCATTAACAAGCCACGTGATTTTGTTGTTCACCCAGGTGCGGGTACGCCAGATGGTACTGTGCTAAATGCACTATTGCATCATTATCCAGCATTGGCAGAAGTGCCACGTGCAGGTATCGTGCACCGTCTAGATAAAGATACGACAGGCTTAATGGTAGTCGCTAAAACTATTCAAGCACAAACACGTTTAGTGCGCGCACTACAAAAACGTAAAATTACCCGTGAATATGAAGCGCTTGCAATAGGTCAAATGACGGGTGGCGGTACGATTGAAAAACCTATTGGTCGTCATGCAACCAAGCGTATTTGTATGGCTGTACATGAATTAGGTAAAGATGCGATCACCCATTACCGTGTCGCAGAACGTTTCCGTGAACATACACGAATTGTATTGCGCCTAGAAACTGGTCGTACTCACCAAATCCGTGTGCATATGTCTTACATGAGCCATCCGTTGATTGGTGATGTGATTTACGGTGGTCGTCCTCGTCCACCACGTAACGCATCTGAGCAATTTATTCATGCATTACGTTCATTTGATCGTCAAGCATTGCACGCACGTATGTTACGCCTATCACACCCAATTACCGGTGAGTTAATGGAATGGCATGCGCCGTTACCTAACGATATGGTAGCGATGATTGATATTCTACGTAAAGACAACGTTGAAAATAACGAAGATATGTATTAATGCAGACTATTATTCCTAACTGGCCAGCTCCAGATAATGTATTAACGGTCAGTACGACTCGCTTTGGCGGTGTCAGTTCAGCACCCTATGATGCACTTAATTTGGGGTTGCATGTTGGGGATGATGTCAGTTCAGTGCTGACAAATCGCCAGTTGTTGAAACATCACTGTTGGCTAACGGCAGAGCCTGCATGGCTAAATCAAATTCACAGTCCGATTGTGATTGATTTAACTGCGCCGTTAACTGAGGTTGTTGATGCCGATGGCAGCTTTACCCGTGTGCCTGGCTTAGCCTGTGCCATCATGACGGCTGACTGTTTGCCAGTTCTCTTGTGTAATAAGCAAGGTACTGAAGTGGCAGCTGTTCATGCTGGGTGGCGGGGACTTGCTGCAGGAGTCATTGATAACGCGATTGCTAAGTTTTCCTGTCCTACTGCTGATATTATGGCGTGGATGGGACCAGCAATTGGTCCAACGGCATTTGAAGTTGGCACTGAAGTGCGTGAGCAGTTTATTGATGTTAATGCTAAAGCGGCGGAAGCATTTGTCGCTCATGGTGATAAGTGGTTAGCTAATCTATATCTATTAGCGCGGCAACGATTACAGCAACATGGTATCGACGCGATTTATGGTGGCGAATACTGCACCTTTAATGATAATGAATTATTTTATTCTTATCGTCGTCAAGCCGTCACTGGACGCCAAGCTTCATTGATTTGGTTGCGTTAATTTTACAGTGAATACGATAAATAATGAGCGGGTATATTGGTTAACAATATACCCGCTTTTTTTGCAGCATTATTTTACGATTTAAGAGCCTTGAAAAACGCCCACGAATTACCATATAACTAGTAACAGGTTATTAAATTTATTATTGGGGGACCTATGCGTCTTGACCGATTTACCAGTAAGTTCCAAGCCGCTATTTCTGATGCACAGTCATTAGCACTAGGACGTGATCATCAATATATTGAACCTGCTCATCTAATGGTGGCGTTATTAAACCAAGAAGGCAGTACAGTACGTCCCTTACTAACCCTTTTGAATGTAGATTCTACTCAGTTGCGTTCACGCTTGGGTGAGATATTAGAGCGTATTCCAAAAGTGACCGGTATTGGTGGTGAGGTTCAGCTATCAAATAGCATGGGCTCGTTACTGAATATGTGCGACAAGTTGGCACAAAAACGCAACGATAAATTCATTTCCTCTGAATTATTTATTCTCGCGGCTGTTGATAACGATAAAGGCCCGTTAGGTGATTTGTTACGTGAACTTGGTTTAAAAGCCGATCAGATCGGTAAAGCGATAGATCAAATTCGCGGTGGTCAGAAAGTTGATGACCAAAACGCTGAAGAAAATCGTCAAGCATTAAGTAAGTACACCATTGATTTAACCGAGCGTGCAGAGCAAGGTCGATTAGATCCTGTGATTGGTCGTGATGATGAAATTCGCCGTACCATTCAAGTATTGCAGCGCCGTACTAAAAACAACCCAGTGATCATTGGTGAACCCGGTGTCGGTAAAACAGCGATTGTTGAAGGTTTAGCACAGCGTATTGTTAATGGCGAAGTTCCAGAAGGTTTACGTGATAAACGCGTACTTTCATTAGATATGGGATCATTAATCGCCGGTGCTAAATTCCGCGGTGAATTTGAAGAACGTTTAAAAGCAGTATTAAACGAACTGTCTCAAGAAGATGGTCGCGTGATTCTGTTTATTGATGAAATCCATACTATGGTCGGCGCAGGTAAAGGCGAAGGCTCTATGGATGCTGGTAACATGCTAAAACCGGCACTTGCTCGTGGCGAACTGCATTGTGTCGGTGCGACAACCTTAAATGAATATCGTGAATATTTAGAAAAAGATGCCGCATTAGAACGTCGTTTCCAAAAAGTGCTGGTGGATGAGCCAAGTGTTGAAGATACCATTGCTATTTTACGTGGCTTAAAAGAGCGTTATGAGCTTCACCATCATGTAGAGATCACCGATCCTGCGATTGTAGCTGCTGCGACATTATCACATCGTTATATTTCAGATCGCCAACTGCCCGATAAAGCGATTGATTTGATCGATGAAGCCGCTTCAAGTATTCGTATGCAGATTGACTCTAAACCAGAGTCAATGGATCGTTTAGAGCGTCGTATTATTCAATTAAAGATTGAACAGCAAGCATTAGAAAAAGAAAGTGATGATGCTAGTCAAAAACGTCTAAGTAACTTACTTGAAGAGTTAGATATTAAAGAGCGTGAGTATTCTGAACTTGAAGAGGTTTGGAATGCAGAAAAGGCTTCATTGTCAGGTACGCAGCATATTAAAACCGAGCTTGAGCAAGCGCGTACAGATGTTGAAATCGCGCGTCGTGCGGGTGATTTAAATCGCATGTCAGAATTACAGTATGGTCGTATTCCTGAACTTGAAAAGCAACTTGATTTAGCTGCTCAAGCTGAAATGCAAGATATGACTTTACTTAAAAATAAAGTAACTGATGTCGAAATCGCGGATGTGCTTTCTAAAGCGACAGGTATTCCGGTTGCGAAAATGCTTGAAGGTGAGCGTGATAAATTATTGCGCATGGAAGACGAATTACATAACCGTGTTATTGGTCAAGAAGAAGCAGTTGAAGCGGTAGCCAACGCGATTCGTCGTAGCCGTGCTGGTTTATCGGATCCACAACGTCCAATCGGTTCGTTCCTATTCTTAGGTCCAACTGGTGTTGGTAAAACAGAATTATGTAAGTCACTAGCGAATTTTATGTTTGATAGTGAAGATGCGATGGTACGTATCGATATGTCTGAGTTTATGGAAAAACACTCAGTGGCACGTTTAGTAGGTGCGCCTCCTGGTTATGTTGGTTATGAAGAGGGTGGTTACTTAACTGAAGCGGTTCGTCGTCGTCCATATTCAGTTATTTTACTTGATGAAGTAGAAAAAGCGCATCCTGATGTATTTAATATCCTATTACAGGTATTAGATGATGGACGTTTAACTGATGGTCAAGGTCGTACGGTTGATTTCCGTAATACGGTTATTATCATGACCTCGAATTTAGGTTCAGATCGTATTCAGGAACACTTCGGTAGTTTAGATTACGAAGGCATTAAAGCATTAGTGATGGAAGTTGTGGGTCAACATTTCCGTCCTGAGTTTATTAACCGTGTTGATGAAACTGTTGTGTTCCACCCATTGGGTAAAGAGAACATTAAGCATATTGCTTCTATTCAGATCGCACGCTTGGAAAAACGTTTAGCGGAAAAAGATTTCCAGCTCGATGTACAAGAGAGCGCGTTAGAATTAATTTCTGATGCTGGTTTCGATCCTGTGTTTGGTGCGCGTCCATTAAAACGTGCAATTCAGCAGTACATTGAGAATCCGTTAGCACAAGATTTGTTATCCGGTAAATTTATACCAGGTAAACCGATTCGCCTATCTGTAGTCGATGATAAGATTGTTGCTAAACAAGATTAATGATAAATAGCGTTCTAAAATAACCAATCAAGACTAATAAACGCCTTAGCTATAATAAGCTAAGGCGTTTTTTTACGGCTGAAATTTGGCTTAACTCATCACTATTAATATTGAAAGCTGTTTTATTTATCACAAAATGAGGTTATGGGTTAATGATTGAGCGAACGAAAAAAAATGATAAAAATAAGGTTGTCAGCAGATAAAATCTCCCTATAATGCGACCTCACTGACACGGACAACGGCGCAAGCGGTTACCGAAAGTCAGAATGTTCTTTAACAATTTGACCATGCAATCTGTGTGGGCACTCGTTGAATAGTTAAGTCGAAAGATTTATCAATGAGCTGAGTGACCAATACAAATAACTACGGTTATTTGGCACAGTCAATTCATTACCATTCTGTTCCTCTTTGTAGAAACAGAAGCGGTAATAGCTTTAAAATTACTAAGGTAGTTTTGAAGTCAGTATTCATTGAGCCGTTTCGAAAGAAACAACAAAACTTTAATTGAAGAGTTTGATCATGGCTCAGATTGAACGCTGGCGGCAGGCCTAACACATGCAAGTCGAGCGGTAACAGATTGATAGCTTGCTATCAATGCTGACGAGCGGCGGACGGG
>NZ_FYAJ01000027.1:0-1845 GCF_900185625.1 Photobacterium andalusiense | reverse complement strand
AGTTTCGTAAAGAATTGGAGCGGTAGTTCAGTTGGTTAGAATACCGGCCTGTCACGCCGGGGGTCGCGGGTTCGAGTCCCGTCCGCTCCGCCAACATAAAGACATAGTGTTATTTATTAACATGCTATGTAACGAAATTTTGTGCCGACTTAGCTCAGTAGGTAGAGCAACTGACTTGTAATCAGTAGGTCACCAGTTCGACTCCGGTAGTCGGCACCATTAAATTTCGGTGGGATTCCCGAGTGGCCAAAGGGAGCAGATTGTAAATCTGCCGGCACTGCCTTCGAAGGTTCGAATCCTTCTCCCACCACCATATAATTCCCTCTTAGTTCAGTTGGTAGAACGGCGGACTGTTAATCCGTATGTCACTGGTTCAAGTCCAGTAGAGGGAGCCAAATAGAAAAGCCTGCAAGTAATTGCGGGCTTTTTTACGTCTAGAGTTTGGTGAAGCGAGAGTTTGAGTTTTCGAGTTTCGAGATCGCGAGAGCAGAGTGCTAGCTTCAACCACCATACAATTCCCTCTTAGTTCAGTTGGTACTCTTTATTGGGGAGCTTAGCGGACTGTTAATCCGTATGTCACTGGTTCAAGTCCAGTAGAGGGAGCCAAATAGAAAAGCCCGCAAGCAATTGCGGGCTTTTTTACGTTTGGAGTTTGGTGAAGCGAGGATTTGAGTTTTCGAGTTTCGAGTTTCGAGATCGCGAGAGCAGAGTGCTAGCTTCAACCACCATACAATTCCCTCTTAGTTCAGTTGGTACTCTTTATTGGGGAGCTTAGCGGCCTGTTAATTTACATGTCACTGGTTCAAGTCCAGTAGAGTGAAGCCAAATAGAAAAGCCCGCAAGCAATTGCGGGCTTTTTTACGTTTGGGGTTTGAGTGTGGCGAGTGCAGAGTGCTAGCTTCTACCACCATATAATTCCCTCTTAGTTCAGTTGGTGCTCTTTATTGGGAAGCTTAGCGGCCTGTTAATTCATATGTCACTGGTTCAAGTCCAGTAGAGTGAAGCCAAATAGAAAAGCCTGCAAGTAATTGCGGGCTTTTTTACGTTTGGAGTTTGGTGAAGCGAGGATTTGAGTTTTCAAGTTTTGAGTTTCGAGATCGCGAGAGCAGAGTGCTAGCTTCAACCACCATAATAATTTCCTCTTAGTTCAGTTGGTACTCTTTAAATCACAACACATCAATCAATTGTGGCTGTCGCAATTTGTTTTATAAAACATCAAATTGAATAATATTAATAAGTTTTGATTAATTGGTGATCACTTGAAAATCTTTTTAATATTATTGCTTTACAGATGAAGGTTAGCCCTATATTATTCGCGGCATTGGAGAGATGGCTGAGTGGTTGAAAGCACCGGTCTTGAAAACCGGCATACGTTTATAGCGTATCTAGGGTTCAAATCCCTATCTCTCCGCCAAATTCTAGAGATTCGATTTAATCAAGTTTCGTAAAGAATTGGAGCGGTAGTTCAGTTGGTTAGAATACCGGCCTGTCACGCCGGGGGTCGCGGGTTCGAGTCCCGTCCGCTCCGCCAACATAAAGACATAGTGTTATTTATTAACATGCTATGTAACGAAATTTTGTGCCGACTTAGCTCAGTAGGTAGAGCAACTGACTTGTAATCAGTAGGTCACCAGTTCGACTCCGGTAGTCGGCACCATTAAATTTCGGTGGGATTCCCGAGTGGCCAAAGGGAGCAGATTGTAAATCTGCCGGCACTGCCTTCGAAGGTTCGAATCCTTCTCCCACCACCATATAATTCCCTCTTAGTTCAGTTGGTAGAACGGCGGACTGTTAATCCGTATGTCACTGGTTCAAGTCCAGTAGAGGGAGCCAAATAGAAAAGCC
>NZ_FYAJ01000011.1:0-92687 GCF_900185625.1 Photobacterium andalusiense | reverse complement strand
TGGCTATGTTACTTATAAAGTTAAAGTGAAATAATTAATAGTAGAATGCGATTGAATTAAAATAAACCATGAATATTCAGTCGCAAAATAAAAAAATATTAATCATCTAAAAAGACAGATAAATAACATTCTGTTTTTTTAGATGGTTTTTTTTGGCTTATTTATTGCTTATTGCTTATTGCTTATCAAATTTATGCGATTGTAAAGGATAAAATATGCCGACAATAACTAACAGAATGCGCTTTAGCATCATATTATCGATTAGTATTGTTTTTTTATTGTCATACATTTTTATGTTTAATAATGATAAAACGAAAGTGGTAAGCCTAACCGTTATCGATTCTCAATTATCAAATAAGTCTTATTTTAAAGATAATAATATTCCCGTAGAGAAAATATCAAGCGTAGAACAATTAATAACAATAATAAAAGATAATCATCATGTGAACCTTATTGATATATTTTCTCATAGTGAAGCTGAAAAAATCATTATTGGACAAGATGAAATAACGCTCAATAATATTGATAATTATAAACAGCAGCTTAATCAATTGGGTCAATACCTTTCAGAGCACTCTCATATTAATTTACTCGGTTGTGATATAGCCAAAACACAAGCGGGTAAATTATTAGTGAATAAGTTTGCCCAATATATTGGAGTTTCAGTTGCAGCATCAACCGATGCGACAGGATATAAAGCCAAAGGCGGCGATTGGGATTTAGAATACCTGACTGCAGCTCCTATTAATCTTGACTTAGCCTACCTTAAACACCGTTACAGTAGCTATCCTGAAGTGTTATATGATCCTGCAACCTATGATCCAGCCACCACTGATACCGATGGTGATGGGTATATGGACAGCGTCGATATCGATGATGATAACGATGGTATATTGGATTCTGAAGAAGGTTTTATCTGTACTTCATCACCTATTCTTGAAAGTGTTTGGGATATAACACTGTATGAAAATAATAGTAACTTATGTAGTGATCAACTAAGCATAGTAAATGGAACTGATTTAACAGAAGTTGCCTCTGGCCCCATGGAACAATTTGCAGGCCAGTTACGAGTTAACTGGTTTAGTAATAATTATAATAAATTAATCGCTGTTTTAAATGCAAGTGGCGCAAATTTAACAGGTTCTAATCCATCGAGAGTTCCTGCAATTGTTCTTCATGAGCATACTTTTACGGCTCGAGAAGCCGGTTTATATAACTTATCGGCACCATCTGATAGGACATGGGATGATAGAATGCCGGTGATTGTTCGAGCCAATGGTGATATTGAAGTGCTGTATTGTGCTGTCCTTGGTGCGACTAGACCAGGGGGTGTCAATAATCTTCAATTCAATGCTGGTGATAAATTTCGTTACTACGTTAATGAATTGCATGGCGGTAATTTGGGGTTAGGAGTTAGTCTAACGCCATCTGGTTCAAATTATTGTGATGAAGTGAATACGGATAATGACGGTATTCCCGATCATTTAGATTTAGACAGTGACAACGATGGAATTCCTGACAATATTGAAGCGCAAACAACAACCGGTTATATTCCACCCAATGGTGTTTATGATACAAATGGGCTTGATACTGCCTATGCCGGTGGTTTAACCCCAGTAAATACTGATGGCACCGATGAGCCTGATTGGCGCGATTTAGATTCTGATAATGATGGTGTTGATGACACGACCGAAGCTGATTTAACCCTTTCTGGAACGGTTGGGAATAATGGTTTAGATACTAGCTATGAAACCGCTGATGATTATACCGATGTCAATGGTACTTTCGATAATACTCAGACTGATAACTTCCCTGATGCTGATAATGATATTAATTTCGGTGGGAATGTGGATTGGCGAGATTTAGAATCTAATTTTGAATATGGTGATGCGCCTAGTAGTTACGGCACAGCTGCGCACTTTATGAGTGCTGAAATAGTCAAATTAGGTACTGATATTGATTATGATTCAGGTAACTGGGGTAATGGTATCGATGATAACGGCAACGCCAGTGATGATGACACGGCTGATGATCCAACGGGCGGTGTCGATGACGAAGACGGCATTACTACACTGCCAGATGTTAATGCCGCGTCAGATACTTCCTACACACTTGCGGTAGATGTCAATAATTCCCACCCAACCAATGATGCCACTTTACATATGTGGTTCGATTACGATGGCAGCGGCAGCTTTGATGTTGATGAATATCAGACTGAAACTATTCCAGCAAATACAGGTGCGACCACAAAAAATATCATATGGAATAGTTTAACAGGCATGAGCACTGGGACGCGTTATGTCCGTGCTCGTATTACCACAGATAGTCTAACCACCGCGGCTACTGGCAGCGATCCTGATACTCGTGCAACCGGGTTTGCTAACGATGGGGAAGTGGAAGATTATCCAGTTGCCTTTATTTATACGCACCCAAGTATTGTCAGCCCTTCCACCACTGATACGGATAACGATGGGGTGATGGATAATGTTGATATCGATGATGATAATGATGGTATCTTAGACTGTGATGAATCTTTAAATACCAGTGACCCATTCGATGGTTCTGAATTCTTAGAATATGACGCTGTGAATTATAATATATCCAGTGGTCTTGCGGATGTAGCTACATATCGAGTGCCCGCAGATACAACATGGGTTACGGGAAGTTATGGTACTAACCGCATTGTTGCTATTGGTCAATATGACAAAATCGGTGCCACCCATCCTATGGATATAGTTTTGGCTGGGGGAGGGACATCTCTAGCAAGACAGATCATCGAAAATACTTCAGGTCTCTTAAATATTGCTTATCAAAATGGGTTTACACCTGGCAATGGTCCTGATTCCAATGTATTTCGATTTACAACTACAGTACCTGCCTATATGGCTGGAGATTATAATTTTCAATTAGCCAGTACAGATGAAGATAATGCAATTGCTGTTAATGGTGTTATTTTGGGTTATGCAGGATCAAATTACTCCGGTTCAAACAGTCAAAGTGTCTCTGTCACACTAGCTGAGGGCGATACGTTAGTCATTGCTTTCCGTAATTTATATCCAGTTCATCAAAATGGTAATGTGTTTGTTACTTCAACGGTGCAAACTTGTTTACCCCTTGATAGTGATAATGACGGTATCCCTAACCATTTAGATTTAGACAGTGATAATGATGGCATTCCAGATAATATCGAAGCGCAGACGACAGCTAGCTACAAAGTCCCTAATAATGATACTTTGGGTGATTATGATACTAATCAAGGTTTAAATAGTGCTTATATTGCTGCAAATTATATCCAAGAAGGTATTACGCCAAATAACAATGACAGTACTGATGAGCCTGACTATCTCGATTTGGATTCTGATAATACAGAAACCGATGATACCACTGAGGCTGGGTTAACCTTATCGGGTGTGGACACTAACTTTGATGGTATGGATGATAATATTCTCCCTGTTGCTATCAATACGGGTATTTGGCAATCAGGGATTGTCAATTACTCAACAGGTACCACGATAACATCTGACGCTGATTCATTAAGTTATTACCCATCATTGGATGGTACCGAGGTGAATTGGCGTACATCCTTTGCCAATGATTATGGTGATGCCCCTGATAGCTATAAAACGTTAATTGCATCAGGTGGTGCGCATCACTCAATCAGTAATTACACCATTTCTTTAGGTGCTGAGCTTGGTGATAACGAAGCTGATGGGGTTGATGGCAATGGTACCGAAGATGATACAACGGGTACTCCTGATGATGAAGATGCGATTAGGGGGCTTGTTTATGTTCGCTCTACGGGGGATTTCGCCATTACAGCCTTGTGTAACGATCATGATGGGAGTAGTGATTTAAATGCTACCGTTTACGCATGGGCTGACTTGAATATCGACGGTGATTTTGATGATGTGGGAGAGTTTACCTCAGCCCCTTGTGTTGATGCTGATAATACTAACAATGGTACGAGTTCGCTCAACTTTACCGGTTACAGTGCCGTTGATGGCAATAGTTATGTACGGTTAAGAATTACAACTGATGTCTTAACGGCAACAGGTATGGGCGGGACAGCCAGTGATGGTGAGGTCGAAGATCATCCGTTATTGATCCTTGCTGATACTTCTATGCTAGATGGCGGTGATGCGCCTGACAGTTATTTAGTCGAATTTGCAGAAGGGGGCCCGCAACATATTCAATCAAGTCTTTTATATCTTGGTGCTAATAACGTTGATGGTGAAGTCACCGTAGCCAGCAGTGATGCAACCGCTGATGATGCTGCTGGTAATGATGAACAAGGGGTGACTCTTCCTCAATTATTACTAGATAGCACCAGTTATACGGCAACTGCCAAAGTGTTTAATAACACAGGCGAAGATGCCACCTTAATTGCGTGGCTAGACTCGGATCGTAATGGCTCGTTCGATGCTTCAGAAGCCATTACTCAAACCGTCCCATCAAACAATACCTTAACCGATTACGATATCGTTTGGCCGAGTGTACCTGCATTTAGTTATGGCACCTATAACATGCGGGTGCGTCTAGCACCTGTGAGTGATGGCTTAACGACTGCTGATGTGGGCGGAATTGCAACTAATGGTGAAGTGGAAGATCACCAGTTGGCGGTATATGAATGTAGTGTTATAGAAGCACCTGGTTATACTGATCTTACTCAGGGGTTATCGTTAGGAAGACATCCTGCAACGACTTGGCAAAATAAAGGATTATTAATAGAAGAAGTGTCGACTTCATCCCCTTATGCTTACGTAAATGAGGTCAATATAATTGGTCATGGAGAGCCTGCTGGTTATCAAGTTGATAGCAAAATGCTTTTTGCTGGGGTTAATGCGGTCTCGTATAAGTTGGTTAATATAGATGGCTCTCCACGGACGGCTAACTCAGTGTCTGCTGTAGGAGACCCGTCTGGTTCATCAGGTACAATTACTGTGGTTGCATTAGATTTAAGTAACAATGTTATCGCAACAAAATCTTATCCTGATAATGGCCCAGCATTTGAAGTTAATACCTCAGATACCGGTGGCACTCCTATCCATCGTGTTGTGATGTGGTACGGTTCAACGGCTTTTGATGGTTTTGTCGGAGCACTTGAAAGTAGTTGTGAAATCGCCGTGTTACGTCAAGATTTTGGTGATGCACCTGATATGGATCCCGGTACTGTTACAGGCGATTATCAAACCAAATCTACCGACGGTGGCGCAGCGCATAAAAAAGCCGATACCAATAGTAATAATCAAATCGATATCACCTTAGGTACGGCATGGGATTATGATGATGGTACCCTGCAAGGTTTCCCTGCTAACGCAGATGATCTGGATGAGACAACTAACGATGAAGACGGTGTGACCTTATCATCTACAATGGAGCCACCTGGTAGCAGCTTTGATCTCGATATTGTGTTGACCAAAGATGCCGCTTCAACCTTAACTGGCTTACAACTTCATGCGTGGATCGATTGGAATCGTGATGGTGATTGGGATGATACGGATGAGCGGATCATTAATAACTCGACCGCAACAGCAGGTACCATCAATACACCGATTACTATTCCTGGTGGGGCAGAGTTAGGCTATACCTATATTCGCGTTAGGGCGTGCTCTGCCGATACCAGTTGTGATACGCCAATAGGTGAAGCGAATGACGGCGAGGTAGAAGACTATAAATTCATGGTCTCTGATCTCAACTTAACCAATGTCTGTGATCAGCTTTATGTGACCGAGTCTGATGATGGTGGGAATACTTATACCTATTCAGCCGTAACACCGGTTCAGCCATTAACCTTTGAATTTAATGCGATTGATAATAGTGTGTCTTATTTCCGATTAAATGCCCTCGCCCTTGATAGAAATACGGGTCTGATGTATGGCACCTATACGAATGGTGCTTATACGGAAATTGTTGTTACCGATACACTTGGTACCAGTTTTACATCCTTAGGACGTATTTTATCTGATGGAAATTATACGATTAATTCATTATCTTTAGGCTCGGTTAATCTAACAACGGGCTCAGCGTTACCTGATGCCATCTCTTTCTTACTTATACCGAGTGGCCCTATCAATATGGGGACTATCTCAAGTGATGGTACGAAATATTATGTTGCAAGTAGTGTGTGGGATAGCTTGATCATTATTGATCTCCCGACCATGACGTTCAGTGTTAAAGCTCTACCTGCCGCAATATTAGGGGGGACGCCCAATAATAATATCAGAATGGGGCCTGACTGGGCGGTATCAGAAATCGATGGATTTATATATGGGGTAGATTTAAACGGTAACGGTAATTTAGGCGTAGCAGCTGAACCGACAACACCGACACTGTACCGTTATGATCCGGATGCAAATACTGTCACGACCTATCCTTTAAACTTTAATGGTGCGAAAGCCCCAAACTTCCAAACAGGTGCCGTTGCAACGGATGATTTAAATCACCTTTATGCCTTTACCCTTTCGGGAGATCACGATACCAATGGCGATGGCGTTTATGATCTGTTTAATCGTGTAGCGATGTACCGCATTAATATGACAACGTATGAAGCCTATTATGTGATACCAAGCACGTATCCCAATGTTTCTTTCCACGATGCGGCGGGTTGTATTGCCTCTGTTGATAAGGGGGATGCGCCGGAGACTTACGGACAAGTAGGACACCGTAATGACGATGTGGATGAATCTGGTGAGCCTGATTTGATTTTGGGGACTCGCTGGGATCCAGATTTACACGATTTCTACAGTAGTGATGCAACAGGTGATAATACTACGGGCGAAGATGACGAAGATGGTATTACCATGCCTGCCGACATCATTGTCGCGACCTCTACCACTATTCCTGTCACGGTCACTGGCGGCAGTGGGTTCTTAAGTGCCTTTGTTGATCTGAATGGTGATGGCGACTTTGATGATGCAGGGGAAACCGTCCTTAATGATTTGGCGGTGAGCGCTGGCAATAATAATGTATCACTGACGTTAAGTGCAGGACCAACCACGGGTTATGATGGTTTAACCTTTATTCGTTTCCGTTTGTGTACTGTGAGTGATCTGTGTGATACGCCAACAGGTACGGTAGGAAATGGTGAGGTTGAAGATTATCAATTTAACTTAATTAACCAAATTGTGATCACCGGTACTGTGTTTGAAGATAATGGGTACTTAGGCGGCACCGCCCATGATGGCTTTATGAATGGCTTCGAAAAAGGCTTAGGTAATTTTACGGTGCAGTTAATTTATAATGGCACGGGTGCTGGCGGTTACAGTAATGGTGATGTGATTAATACGAAGATCACCACAGGATCAGGGGATTATCGCTTTGTGGTGCCGGTTACTTTTGCAGATGAGCCATTAATCATTCGTGTTGTGTCGCAATCGAAATGGATAGATATCAGTGAAGCAGATGTGAGCGGAATACCACAAGTGACCAGTACCAGTATTACTGACAGTGAAATGAGTATTGTTGCGGCTGCGGGTGATAGCTTAACGGGTCTTGATTTTGGTAAAGTTACTGTGCCTACTCTAGAGCCCGATAATTACACCGAAACCCAACCGGGGCTTCCTGTCTTTTTGAGCCATAAATTCAATGTGAATACCAGTGGTGAAGTCAGCTTTAGCCTGAGCAATAAATCTGAGGCACCGTCAGGTTATAGCTGGACGGAAGTGATGTACTTTGATGTTGATTGTGATGGTGAGTTAGATGCTGGAACCGATACGGTGGTAACAAACCCAACAGCCGCTAGTGCCAATGGTACAATGAAAATCTGTTTATTAATCAAAGTGATGACACCAAGTAATGCACCATTACATGCGGTGTATAACTATCAACTCAATGCCAATATGACTTTTACAGATAGCACATTTACTACGCAGGTGAGTGATGTTGATACTGTCAAAGTGAGCTTTAACGGCGCTGGTGAGTTAGAAATCACGAAGACGGTTAAAAATATAACGACAGGAGATGATGAAAGTCGCAGTAATCAAGCGAAGCCGGGAGACATTTTAGAGTATAAGATTTACTTTATTAATAACGGCTTAGGGGATATTGATACCATTAAAATTAATGATGCGATACCAGAATACAGTACGTTATCAGAGGTGATCAGTTGTAGTACAATTGCTACGTCATTCCCATCAACACTGACAACGTGTACCGTCGCTATCCCAAGTGGTATAAATAATGCGGTTGGATATGAAGGTAATATTGAATGGCAATTTGATGGCTCGTTAGGTCCTGCAGAAAGTGGCTATGTTACTTATCAAGTTAAAGTGAAATAAATGACAGTAGAATGCGACTTAATTGAAATTAGATATGCGTATTAAGTTGCAAAATAAAAATATTAACCATCTAAAAGACAGGTAAATAACCTTCTGTTTTTTTAGATGGTTTTGGGGGCTTGCTTATTTGGAAATTTCTCTGTAAACCCTTACCCAACTTAGGGTGATGAGAAGTTACTCTAAGACTTTATAGTAATCGGTGGCGAACTATCGTTTTTTAGTAATGCTAATCATAATAAATTAACCTGGAAATTTATTATTTTTGTATAAAATATATATTTGGCATTTCTTATGCATATTCTCAATATATTCTCATATTGGGGAAAAAGATGAAAAAGTGCATTTTAATTCTATTTTTTATACTGTGTTTTATTTTTAATAATATTGAAGATAGGAGATCATTATCAAAAATAGTTATGATTGATAATGCGTTAATATCAGACCCATTTTTTTTCAATGAAATAAAATCTCCCCAATTCATTAATAATATTTCTGATGTTATCCATTATTTAAATCAAAATAAGCATATTAAGGAGATTGACTTATTTGCACATGGTAAATCGGGACAAATTTCCTTTGGTGATGATGTTATTTCTTTAAATAATATCAATGATTTTCATGAACAAATTCAAAAAATAGGTCAGCAGTTAGGCGCTAATGGTGTCATAAATTTTTTAGCCTGTGATTTAGGTAAAACAAAAGAAGGCCGAGAATTATTATCGCAATTTGCAAATTATTCTGGACTCACGGTATTAGCATCTAATGACAAAACAGGGCACGTTACTCAAGATGGCGATTGGGATCTTGAAATCTCTTATGGAAAAAAAGAAGTTGAATTTAAACCTCATCCTGAGTATTTAAAGTATCCATCTGTTTTTGCGGATGGTGATTGTGATACGTCAGGCTTAGTGGGCGCATCAACAAAATCGAAAACTCAATATGAAACGATTAATGGTTCACCTTTAATGATCCATCATATTGCTGCTGGCGGTAATGGTGTATTAAAAAATGGTCAACGGCAATCTTATCAAATTAATAGTTATAGTTGCAGCAGCACTTTCCCTTTCATGCATATTGAAGATGGTAGTTCAGGAGAATATTGTAATTTTAAAGATTTTTTAATGACTCCAGTGAGTGGTAGTGGTACTGATGTTGATCCATTTTCTATATGGTCATCAAGATATTGGGATCGAAATAATAATAATATTTATGATGCTGATGACATCAAGATTGTTACGCAAATTACATATGAAAATGGTAAAGACTTTTTTGACCAACACTATTGTTTAGAATCTGCTGATGATTCAAATACATCGAATATAGGTTTATCACAAGGATTTGATACTTTTCTTAACGGTGGTGATGCTGGTGCTGCATTCACATTGCCTTATAATCAAATAAATTACCAACCGAGTACGCCACCATATACGATCGTTGGCGTAGTAAAAAATTACTCAGCCAATGATCAATTTATGGGATATTTTGAGTTAGATCGCCCATGGGACCGATATTTTTCTGGTCGATATAGCACTATGTTAAATTCTAATTTAAAGAGCGCGCCATTTCAGTTAGATAATACATTAAATACGACGACAACAACGGATAATGGTATTGGTGTACAGTGGGATTTAGGCATAGTTAATGGGGCAACAGAACATTCGGTTCGCTTATTATTTAGTACGTTACAAGGCGCTGTAGTTGAAACTTTTGCTGCGGGTACTTATGACTATGGGGATGCGCCAGATACTACGGTGGGTACGGGTAATGGTGATTATCAAACTACGTTAACGGATAATGGTGCTGTTCATAAGTTCAATGATACTGATGCTGATACTTACAGTGATATCACGTTAGGTACATTGTGGGATGATGATGATGGTACGCTACAAAATATCGCAGCTACCGCCGATGATCTTGATAATATCGATGATGACGATGGTGTGACTTGGACGGATGCTTTTGTTCTGGGAGCTAGTACCAATGTCTCTGTCACTTTAACTAAAGATCCTGCTTCAACATTAGTTGGGCTAAGGCTCTATGCTTGGGCGGATTGGAATCACGATGGCGATTGGAACGATGCGGGTGAACAAGTTATTGTAGATACAACGGCATCTTCTGCGACTCAAAACTATTCTATTGCTGTACCTGCTACAGCGACATTAGGTAATACTTATCTCCGTATTCGTGTATGTTCAGATATTGACTGTAATTCTCCAACAGGTGCTGTTACTGATGGTGAGGTAGAAGATCACTTGTTGACAGTCGTTGCCCCACAAATATCAGGCTTTGTCTTTAATGATAATGGTGATGGTGGCGGAACAGCAACCAATGGTGTTAAAGATGGCTCTGAAACAGGTTTAGGTCTAGCAGTACCGATTGTTGCATATAATGCAGTAACAAATACTTGTTATGCAACTAACGCAGATGCAACGACTGGCGCATACAGTATTACTGTTGCCTCTGCGGGGACTTATCAAGTTTATGAAGCGATAAATGAAACCGATATTGTTTCACCGACATGCCCTCCGTCTCAATCAACGTTAAATACGACTACCGGTGCTTATTCTGGTGGAACTATAGGTGATCCTTCCTCTTATCATTCGAGTTCAGCAAATATTGTTTCTGTCACTGCCGATATTATCTCAGATGTTAACTTTGGTGATTTTGTTATTACCCCTTATCCAACCTGTAGCAGTGATGCTTATCTATTACGTAATATTCCAACGGACATTACTAGCGTTAATTTAACAACTGGGGAGATTACACCGTTATTTAACGATGTTATTCCCAGAGAAACAGGGATCTTTGGTGGTACGGGTTACAATATGATCACTAATACATTGTTTGGTGATAATAACCAGAATAAAAATACCGTATTAATGGTTGATGGTAGCGGTGCTACATTCGTATTGCCAATAACAGGCAGCACGATGGCAATCAATAATTATAATAGTGGTGATATTGATGATGATGGATTATTACTATTAATGAATAATAGTGGAACATCATTATATAAAATTGATGTTAATCCAAATAGCCTTACTTATTTGCAGCAAGTCGAGGAATTAGCAGTATCAGCCCCTGTAATGGCTGACATGGCAATTAATCCAATTGATAATATGTTGTATACCTTAACTCCTTCTGGTTTTTTGGTACGTTTTGATCCTTCAACAGGTACTCGTACTAATTTAGGTTTTGTCGGCGATGATGGGGTGACAACAGTTGGATGGGGAGCCAACTATTTTGATGATCAAGGGTATATGTACGCTTCTCAAAATCCAAGTCCTGGGCGTATTGTTCGTATTAATATATCTGACCCAACGTTATTAGCTGATAATTATGTTGCCATAAATTTTACTCAGATGAATGAAGCAACAGGACAAAATGATGGTGCACGTTGTCGGTTTGCCGATCTGCCGCTTGATTGGGGAGATGCCCCTTCTTCTTTGAATTATTTAACTCAATTAGTCGATGATGGTCCTCGTCATCAGATCAATAGCATCGGTCTTCCTTATATTGGTATTAATGCGCCTGATAATGAAAATAATGGCCAACCGACAATTGAGGCTAATGGTGATGATACTAATGGGTTAACGTCAGATGATGAAGATGGATTTAATCAGCCAATAATTAATAGTATTTTAGTTGGTACAGATACATTGTCTTTAACTGTGCCAGTGATAACGTCAGGTAATGATAATTTATATGGTTGGATTGATTTTGATGCCAACGGTATGTTTGATGCAGATGAAAGACAAACGGCAAATGTAACGGTATCAGGTAACGAAGTCTTAAATTTCACCGTTCCTAATGATGTTGAATTAGTAGATAGTTTTGTGCGTTTACGTATCTGTTCAAGCCTTGAAAACTGTGAAAACCCAACGGGGAGTAGTGGTGATGGAGAGGTTGAAGATCATGTAATATCATTAAAACCTATTGGTGATCTGGCATTAACGCTTTCACTTGATCCAAATAATAATGTGACGCTAGGTATTCCATTTAATGTGGTTCTTAGTGTCTCAAATATGGGGTCTACAGTAGCGCCAAATACAAAAGTAATACTGCCTATTCCCGTAGGTTATAGCTTTGTTAAAGCATATGCAGGTGATGGGGTCACGGAAATTACTACCTATGATCCTATAACAGGAGAGCTAGATTTAGACACTATTGGTCTTGGCTTTAATGATTACGCAGTGATCCGTTTAGCACCTCAATCACTAACTGCTCCAGTGATTAGTGGTGAAATTATTGAAACCAGTATTATTGATACGGATTCGACGCCGAATAATGGTTTTATTAATGGAGAAGATGATACCGATACAGTAACGCCGATTATTTCAAATGTTGTTGATCCTGCTAGCTGTGATGCGCCACGTGCTTATGAAGCCGGTGATGCTTATCTTGATACCAATGGTGAATATGTTGTAACACCTAGTGCAACTAATCAGTATGGTTTTTTATGGAGCTACGGCTTTATTGATTTAAATCAGCCATTCTATATTGAACTTGCGGTCTATCTTGGCGATCGTAGCGCTAATGTTGTACCACCATTTAATATTGAAGCTGGAGGTGACGGCATGACCTTTGTGTTATCGAACGATCCTCGAGGCTTTAATGCACAGGGGGGTTTAGGCGGTTATCTTGGTGTGGATGGAATTGGTAATAACAATGTGTTTGGTTCGACTGAGACTCGAATAGCCCCGTCAATGGTGGTGGAGTTTGATACCTTTGATAATACTTATATTGGCGCAACGGATGATTTAGATGATGCCTTAGGGCATCTAGATCATACTGGTGTGTATTTAAATGGTGATATTTACACGCCATCAGTCGTAAATACATTAATTGCAGCTAATGCTGTTAATGGCGGTGAATTAGAAGATGGTCGTTATCACATTACTCAGTTTGAGTGGGATCCTACAACTAATATTATGATGTATTACATGGATGGGATTTTAGTTGGTTCATTTACTCACGATTTAGTTACAGCATTGGGAAGTAACCTGGTCCGGTTTGGTTTTACGGGGAGTACTGGAGATGCCTATAATTTGCAAAAGGGGTGTTTTACTAAAGCGCCTAATGTTCTTGGTGTTGATCTTGGTGATGCACCTGATACCACTGTAGGGACTGGTATTAATAATTATACTACCACTTATGAAAATGATGGTGCAATGCATGTTCAGGCCGACACTGATGATAATGGTTTCATTGACTTACGTATGGGTAGCTTGTGGGATACTGATCTCGGTGATTTACAAGACATTGGTGCGATTGCCGATGATAACAATAATTTTGATGATGAAGATGGTGTCACGATAGTTTATGCAGCCACCAAAGGTGAGAATTTTGATATTACGGTTAATATCACTGAAGATGCGGCTCGAATAAGTACTGGGCAACGTATTTATGCATGGTTAGACTTTAATCTTGATGGTGATTGGGACGATCCAGGTGAGCAAGTTATTGCCGATGCCAGTGCTGTGATAGGGAATAATAATTACAGTGTGCTAATACCTACAAGTGCTGTTGTTGGTTACAGTTATTTACGGGTTCGTTTATGTAGTGATGTTGGTTGTGACAGCCCGATTAGTTTAGCTAATGATGGTGAGGTGGAAGATTATCGTGTGTTAATTTCTGATTTGATCAGTAATAACCAATGTGACTTAATTGTGCAGACTCGTTTACCAATATCAGCGACAGATTACAGCTATAACTCTCTTGATGTAACTGTTGAACCAGCCACGTTTACTGATATTGTTAACCCTATCACTATTACCAATCAACCGAATATTGCCAATATTAATGCCATCGGTTTTAATCGTCCTAATGGTTTAATTTACGGTACTTTTACTGATATGTCACAAGCCGATCGTATTCATCATTTGTTCGTGACAGATAAAACAGGAACAAGTTTTATTGATTTAGGTGATATTCGCGCTGAATCAGCAACAACAATTCGTCGATTGCAAGATGGAGAGAGTTTTGATTTTGCTCCAGGAGATGCATTGCGACATACCGGATACAGTTCGACTAGTACAGTATTGGCATCACCAACGGCTGGTGATGTGACCGCCGATGGTAATTATTTAATTGTATGGCGAACGTCATGGGATTCATTGATTAAAATTGATCTTAATACCCAGACCTTTACGACTGTTTTATTAGATATAACAACATTAGGTGGATCTTACGGTGGTGGTTCTATTGATGTGGGGGCTGATTTAGCCATTAGTAGTCAATCTGGATTTGGATATTTAGTCGATTTAAATGGTGATAATTTATATACCGTAAATGTATCTACAGGGGCTGTTACTGCTGAGGATCTTACTTTCTTTGGTGCAGAACCGACCGTTGATATTAATGGTAAATTACAAGCGGGAGCTTTAATCATTGATAACGCGATAAGTCTTTATGCTCTCACGAATGGCGGTAATCATGATACGAATCAAGATGGCATTATTGATTTAGATGAGCGTGCAGTGGTATATCGTATTAATGTGATGACACAAGAAGTCGAATACGTTACTACTTCTGATGAAGGCAGCTTACAAGGTAACGATGGTGCAGGTTGTTATGACGCTCTTGATTTCGGTGATGCACCTGCAAGTTATGGCGAGGCAAGTCACGCTTATTTTGATGTGGCGCTAGATGGTGTCGCTGATTTGTATTTAGGCACGCGTTGGGACCCTGAATTTGGTCAATGGAGTAGTGCCGATGCGTTAGGCGATGATATTCATGGTCAAGATGATGAAGATATTACTATTCCTGCTCAAATCATTGTTGAAACAAGCACTAATTTAGCCATTGATGTTGTTGGATCAGGATTTATCAATATTTGGGTAGATTTAAATAATGATGGTGACTTTAGCGATACTAATGAAGCGTTAATAAGCGATGAGGCTGTTGTTACTGGTACTAATAATATTGCGGTGATATTAAATGCAGCGAGTGCGGAAGGATTTAATGGTGATACCATCATGCGGATTCGATTATGTTCAACGATCAATACTTGTAATACTTTCTCTGGTGCTGCAAGTGATGGTGAAGTTGAAGATCATGCATTTGAGTTACTCAATCGTATTATTTTAAGTGGCATTATATTTGAAGACAATGGTATTGGTAGTGCAACAGCTGCTCATGATGGTATTCAAGATGGCAGTGAAGTTGGATTAGGTAATTTTACTGTGACCGTGACGTTCAATGATACTGGCGTTGCTGGATTTACTACCGGTGATGTAATTGCAACGGCGGTGACATCAGGTAATGGCGCTTATCAAATGATCATTGGTGTTGATTTTTCTGGTAAAAATTTATTACTGAATGTTGTACAACAAGCCGATTGGATTGATATTAGTGAGGCTAATGTCATTAGTATACCGCAAGTCACCAGTGTAAATGTGGTTGATAGTCAAATGACAATAAATGCCAGTGCGGGCGATGATATTAGCGGTTTAAATTTCGGTAAAGTCAGAGAGCCGAGAATAGAACCAGATAATTTCAGTGATGCAGAGCCTAACAAAATAGTGATATTCCCTCATAAATTTACCGCAGCGACATCAGGTAATGTCTTGTTTAATATTATTAATACCACGGCATCACCGGTTAATAATAGTTGGAGCACTGTGCTTTACCGTGACAATGATTGTAATGGTGTGATTGATGGTGCAGATGTACAGATAATCAGTTCAATTACGCTCAATGGTGAGAGTGAAGTTTGTTTATTGAGTAAAGTTTTTGTTCCTGCAAATGCGTCTTTAAATGCTATTTATCATTATGATATTACCGCAGACATGGTTTTTTCCGATAGTATTGGTAGTGGTCATGGGGTGACGCGCTTGGTGTCAAACAAAGATACCGTGAGAGTAACATTTGGTGGTTCAGGTGAGTTAAAAATAGAAAAGACAGTTAAAAATATAACTAACAATGAGAGTGAAAGTCGCAGTAATCAAGCCAAACCGGGCGATATTTTAGAGTATAAGATTTACTTTATAAATAATGGTTCGGGCGTCATTGATATGCTTAAAATTAATGATGCCGTACCTGAATACACGATATTATCAGAAAGTATTAGTTGTACGACTCCTGCCACGCTATTACCATCAACGTTAACATCGTGCACCGTTTCCTTCCCAAATAGTACTGATAATACGATAGGGTATGAAGGTAATATTGAGTGGCAATTTGATGGCACGTTAGCCCCTGCTGAAAATGGTTATATAACTTATCAAGTAATGGTTAAATAAATAATTAAATTCTAATTATTAATAAAATGAGAATCAAAAAGAGGTCTTTAATAAATAACTGGATAGTCTTTTTATGCATTAATTAAATATGGAGGTGTTATGGATAGATTAAATAACAAATTTATTCGTAATGCCCTTTTATTTTTATGTCTATTTTTAACAGCTTTGACCAAAGCCGAAGAACCACGGGTAACCAGCAATACAGGATTTTCAGACGGTCGATTTGAAAGATGTACGCCGAGCGGTATTTTATATTGTATGCGAGTTTTTGCTGGACGAAACGGTGATAATTATTTAGATGCTGGCGGTGGGTGTGCAAATCATTCTGGTTCTTCAAGTTTTTATTTAGGGGATGTCAATGTTGATCACGGTACGATTAGAACATTAAATGCAGATGATCGTGCGACATTTTATTTTCCTAATGGGATTAATTATGCTGTAAATGGTGGTCATAATGCAGGAGGAAGCTGTGAGACGGGCTCGAATCATCAGATAACACCTAATCGAGATGTGAGACCATTAGGATCAACATTTACGGTAAGTGCGAATGTGAAGGTAGGAGGAAAAGGTGAAGCATGGGGACGAATGGATGTCTACTTTGAGCCGTATATTCAAGATTATGGTGATGCCCCTGATGGATCTAATGGTACGGGATTAAATAATTATCGCACCCGTCAAAGTGATAATGGCCCTTCACATCGCGCTTTAAAAAGTCAACATACCGTCTATTTAGGTAATAATATTCCTGATGATGATGGTACTGGTCTTCAAAATACAAATGCTACTGCCGATGATGTTAATGGCGGAAGCTCTTATTATGGTGTTGCCGCTGATGATGAAGATGGCGTGACATATCCTAGTGTGCGTTACATTGATACCAGTTATTCAATAACAGCGAATGTCACTAATAATTCAGGCGCGAATGCGTATTTATATGCATGGTTTGATTTTGATAATAGCGGTACTTTTGATGTCGATGAATTAATTACCAATGGTACAGGTACAGGAGGCGCATATGTTGTTCCAACGGGTACCAATAATGTATCTCAAACATTAACATGGAACTCATTGGCCGATTTAACCGCTAATGGCTATTATTTTTCTCGTGTTCGTATTAGTTCATCGTTAATTACAATCACCGCAACAGGCAGTGATGAAGATACTCGCTCGTTAGGAGCATTAAATAATCCGGGTGAAATTGAAGATTATCAAACCTGTGTTGGCTGTGTTGATATTACAGGTTATGTTTACGATGATGTTAATGGCGACAGCGATCTTAGTGATAAAGTCGGTGTTAGTGGTGTTAACGTTTATGTTTATACCGATGATGGCGATGGTATACCTAATGCTGCTGATGGTACTCCAAGTTTTTCTACCACAACCGATGTTAATGGCTATTATTCTTTCCTACAAATTCCAGGGATCACCTATTTTGTCTCGCCCAATCCGCCGACAGTAGGTGGTGCAATAGCAGAACAAACTTATACCACAACATTAACCGATAATGTAAATGGCACCTTTGTAACCAGTTATTGTGATGCTAATGGCGATGCTGTTGCTGACGTTATACCGATTAATACCACAGGTGCTTGTTTCGGTGGTTGGGATGGTAATAGAACAAATAATAATAGTAATGCCAATTTGTCATTGCGTGAACATATCTCTCGCATTGAATTCTCAGCCAATTCTACTGCAGTCAATAATCTTGATTTTGGCTTTTCTTATAATGTTGTGACAAATACCAATACGTTAGCACAAGGTTCACTAAATCAATTTATAATTAATGCCAATGTCATTGCGGGTGCTAATAGTATGCGATTTGTACCCGCTGTACCTGCTAACGATACAGATGTAAGTGGTGATTGGTGGGTAATAAATCCGACCACATCATTAACAACAATCACCGGAACTAATGGCGAGAATACAACCATTGATGGTATGGCATACAGTTATGCTGATGGTGTTACTGTTGTTGATTCTAATACCGGAAATTATTCTTCAGTACAAACGGTGGGGAGCGATCTAGGTTGCAGTCTTGAAACCATTTTGGCATTAGCAAAACCTGAATTGCAAATAGATATGGTTACCAGTAGTAGTCCTTATAGTGCAGAGTTATTAACTATAAATGCGGATCATACTACGGTGAAAAATGTCTCTCTAACTGGAGGCTCACTTGGCATTAATGTTTATTCCGCTAATATTACCGATACATTAATTGAGAATAATTTAATTGGTATCGATCCTGCGGGTAATGATGATGTGATTGGACAAGACTCTTGTGGAACATCATTAGGTTGTGCGGGGATTGCCATAGCACATTCTGGTAATGGTTCATTAAGTGGAGACAGTGGCGTCATTCGCAACAATGCTATTAAAACCGCTCATAATAATATTTCGCTGAATAATTTAACGGCACAATCTAATACGGTAAATTGGCAAATTATTCATAATCAGTTATTAGGAACAACCTCTACTGCAGCAACACCTTATCATAATATCGTGATAGAAAGGGGTATTCCAAGTTATGTGAATATTCAAGGTAATGTATTACGAGAAGCGACAGGTGATGGGATCTATCAACGTTTGACATCAAATGTGGATCTTTTTCAAACCATTGTGAGTAATGATATTCAAAATGCAACGGGAAATGGGATCCATTATCAAAGTGGTCGCCATTCGGCTATTGAGTGTAACGTTTTACATAATAATGGCGCTTCTGGGGTCTCCATTGATGGAAACAGTAACGTTAATGGTTATTTAATCACTAAAAATAGCTTTAGTTATAATCAATCTAACGCGATAGATTTGCAAAATGGTATTACTGGTGATGGCGTTTCTTTAAATAATGACTTGTGTAATAACAATACCGGGGCAGGTGCAAACAATAATCTTGCCCGTCCTGAAATAGAAACCGCCGTTTATGATGGTACTAATTTAACGCTAACGGGACGGATCTGTGGTACCGGAGAATTTATCTTTGAAGTGTATAAAGTCAATGCAGGTACAGGGGATCAAGGCAGTGACGGTAAATACGCGGGTGAAGGTGAAACTTATCTTTACAGTATTTCTGGTGTTGTCGGTTCTACTCTTAATAATGTGACAGCAATATCTGGTTTAGAAAATGGAGATGAAATTACCGTTATTGCTCATCGTGTTGTTGCTGGTGGATTAGGTGTATTACAAGATACCTCTGAATTTAGTGCCAATGTACCTGTTGATATGGACATCACTCTTAATGGTAAAGTGTTTGAAGATAATGGCAAAGGTGCGACAGTTGCCCACAATGGTATTCAAGCGGGTGATGAAAAAGGGTTACACGGTTTTATTGTAAAAGCGATTTATGATGATGTTGCAATCTCAGGGTTTACTTCAGGCCAAGAAATTGATCGCACTATCACAGCAGGCGATGGGTCTTTTACATTAACGATCCCTGTTGATTTATCTGAAAAAGACATTCGATTGGTTGTTGTTTCGCAAGCTAAATGGATCGATATATCTGAAAGTGATGTAACTGATCCAACCTTAGACTTAATAGGAAAAGTGACTAATATATCGTTAACAGATAATGAAATGCTAATAAATGCCACTGCTGGCGATATTTTAAATCATTTAGATTTTGGTAAAGTGCAAGAGCCAACGCTCGCACCTGATAATTATATTGAAGCACAGCTCGGGTTACCTATATTTAATACCCATAAATTCACCTTAAATACGACCGGGAATGTTACCTTTTCAATAAGTAATGCTAATTCATATCCTGCAATGTCTTCTTGGCGTCATATTCTATTTCGAGATATAAATTGTAATGGTGAACTTGATCCGCCTACTGATGCTGTTGTGTTGAGTTCGTTGGTAATGAGTGCTGATGTTAATGCTGAAATATGTCTTATTATTAAAATATTAATGCCAGATTATTTACCATTTCAGACTGAATACGTCTACCAATTACAAGCAGACGTGACATTTGATAGTTCTGCTATTACGCGTCAATTGACTGATAATGATCGAATAAGAATCATGTTTATGGCATCTGGCGATCTTGAAATAGAAAAAACGGTTCAGAATATCAGTGATGGTTCTGATGTAACGTATGCTAATACGGCAAAGCCTAAAGATATTCTAGAATATAAGATTTTGTTTAAGAATAATGGCTCAAATCCAATTGATAATATAAGGTTTTATGATACGACTCCTAATGCGACTTTATTATCGTCAATCATTAGTTGTTTACCTTCTGCTGCATTATTACCTTCTTCGTTAACTTGTTCTCAAATAAATACGACTAATGGAACAAATAATATCGGGTATAGCGGCTCGATTGAATGGGTATTAAATGGTTCATTAAAACCAGGAGAAAGTGGGTATGTTACTTATCAAGTTAAAGTGAAGTAATTATCTATATTTATAATGTTAGATTGCATATGAATTTAGGTAAGAATTATAAATTACATTAAGTTACCCCTGTCATTTTTATATTAAGTATATAGTCGAAATAAATATAAGTTAAATGTTTATGAGTGCAGTTGTTAAATGTAATTGTAGTTATTAAATATAATAAATTGTCTTGATATGTGAAGTTTATATTATTTGTTTGATTTTTTAATTTTAATACTATTAACTAATTTTTTATTTTGATGGGAATTATTACTTTGCAAATTTAACAATTAGCATTATGCAATAAATCAATAAAAAACACTGATGTAGATGGATTAATCAAGGATTTAAAGTTGGCATATAAATAGCATTAAATGTTCTGCAATATTAATTAAAAAGGACGAGGTGTATTGTGAAGAATTTATTACTGATTATTTTTACAAGTTTGGTGATGTCATTCTCGGTTTATGCCGAAAAAATGGAACCACTATTAAGTCAAATGGATGCTTATCTTGTAGTGACAGATAAAGATGGTAAAGAAAATTTAAAACCTGCAGAGGAAGTTGTACCAAAAGATAAACTCGAATATCAATTAACATATACTAATAATACTGAAAAACCATTAAAAAACCTGGTTATAACAGGTCCTATTCCGCAAAACACATTTTTTGTTTCCGGTACGAATAACACCAAGGTTAAGTCTGATTTCGTTGTAAGTATTGATGGAGGAAAAACGTTTGAACCAGAGCCGGTAAAACGAATGGTAATGAAGGATGGAAAAGAAGTTGAAGTTATTATTCCACCTGAAAAATATACCGCTATTCGTTGGATGCCAAGTGTACCAATTACTGCCAAAGAGCAACAAATTTTCACATATCGTATTGAAGTTAAGTAGTAATTATTTATAAGCGATAGTGAAAAAATTATATCCCATGCAATTTGCAAGGGTCTAGCTACATTATCGTAAATTAACTTAATGACCTATAAAAGGTAACCACTTTATGAATACGCATTTAAAACCTATATGTCGATGGGTTGCAGCGGGACTCATAACGGTAGGCGCAAGTACTATTACTAGCCAAGCCCTTGCAGCTACTACTCTCGCTGGAACAAAAATTAATAACCAAGCCACTGTTAACTACGAAGATGAATATGAAAACCCTTATAGCGCTTCTTCAAACGAAGCCACCGTTATTGTTGCTCAAATATATAGCGCGACATTAGAACAAGATAGAAATAAAACGGCTGCTCCAGGTCAAGCCGTGAATTTAGCTCATACCTTAACCAATACAGGTAATGGTATTGATACATACATATTAAATTATGCTCAAGGTTTACCCGCAGGTGATAGTCGTGGTACAGATACAATTGATGCTGATAGTATCTTAATGTACAACGATGAAGATGGGTTTGGTACGGCTGATACCGGTGAGCCATTATTAGCTGATGGTGTTGAAATTACCTTGAATCCAGGTGAATCGATTGACTTAGTCTTAGTGGCTGCAGTTCCTGTTACAGCATTAGATGATGATACTATTGGTGTTCTATTAACAGCAAAAGCGTATGAAGGTACTGGTGCTGCTGTTATTAATAAGGTTACCGATATTGGTGACAATAATGATAGTGCAGATGATACCAATGCCGATTTAATTCGAGTTACTGGTGATGCAGTTGTTAATATTAATAAAAAAGCAACCGCATTAAATGGTATGGGAACGGAGACTAGTTTAGGGATTGACATTGATGGTGATCCTGCGACTGATCTACCCGTCAATTTAATTCGTTATGAGATTGATGCTAATAACACTGGTAATAAAGCGGCAGAGGATCTGACTTTATTTGATGGTGTGCCTGAAGGTACAGTGCTTGTTAAAACAAGTACCGGCAGTACGTATAATCCAACCAGTGATGGTTTATTAACGATTAATGGTGATACTCCTATTACTACTGCAGATGATTTAACTGATGAGGCATCACATGGTGTTGATTTAGACCAAGATTCTAGCGCAACAGATAATGGAGAAGCAGCTCTTGATGGTGGTTTAGATCTTAATGGCAATGGAACCACGACTGATACAGGCATTGCTGGTGTTTATGCTATTGATAAGTCATTACCACCAAGCAGTTCTATATCGATGACGTTTTATGTTGCTTATTCGCCAGAGACAACATCTGGTGATACAGAGTTTTCTAATACTGCATATGCCTGTGCTGATTTAGATGGGGATGGTGCGTATGATGGTCCTGGTGAATGTAATGATCCAGATCCTTTAACAAAAGGGCCTGATACCTCTAATAAAACCAAAACAGATTCTGAAACGAAATATGGGGTGACTATTAGCGATACCGGTATAGATCATAACGGTGATTTCACTGGTAATGGTGGTGGTGATGAAGACTCTACAGCAAATGATATTCAAAGAGTAGATACCGCAGCAGCGGGTAGTAATGTTGTCTTCTTTAATATTGTAACTAACAATGGTAATAAAGCCGATACCTTTAACTTAAGTTATGATACTGGAACGAGTACGTTCCCTACTGACACTGTTGTTGAATATTGGAATGCTACCGGAACAGCTAAATTACTTGATACCTCAGTACCAAGTGATAGCATTGATGATACAGGATCTATTCCTGCATCAACATGTACCGATGCTGATACTACACAGTATGGTTTCACCATTAAGTGTAACCAGAAATTAATTCAAGTTGTTGCTAAGCTACCAGCTGATGGTGGTGAAAAAGCGACAGAATCAACCTTGAAAGTATCAGCAACATCAGATGGTGATCCTAGTAAGACGGATGATAAAACAGAAAGCTTAGGTGCTATTACTGGGCCTACAGTCGATGTGGCAAACCGTCCATTTATTCCTGCTGATATGACTCCTGACCCTGCTGCAAATGTCCATCCTGTTGATGTAAGTGATGGTTTCACTAATGCTGATATTGCAACTGCATTTGATAACGTTGCTCTAGGTAGTATTGTTGATGCTAATATTTATATCGCTAATAAAGGTGGTACTGGTGATTCATTTAGCTTAGCGGCTGAGGGTAGTTATAATACAACGACAACCTCATGGAATCCGTTACTACCAACAGGTTGGTCAGTGAAGTTTTATGATGGTGGTATTACAAGTGGTCTTGATGGTTCAGTCATTGCTGCTGCAACTAATACAGAGATAACAGCAACGGCAACACTACCTGCAAATTCTGTTCAACTTGTTGTTGCAAAAATTCAAGTTCCTACAGATGCTGTTCAAGCTTTAGCTGATAGTAATCAAGCAAATGCCATTGACGGTAGTGATACACTTGATGGTGATAAAGACTATATTATTTCAATCGTTGTTGAGTCAGCATCAACGGGTGCTAAAGATCGTAAGGTAGAGTCCATTGATGTTGAATCATTAGCGGCAATCTCTATTACCCCTCCAGCCTTGACGAATCAAGTTCAAGCAGGTGGTACTGCAAATTATCAACATAAGCTAACGAATACAGGTAACACTGTAGAAGTTATTGAAATTACATCTAGTAATAATAAGCCAGACTTTACTAATACTATTCGTATTGATACTGATGGTAATGGTAGTCCTGACACTGAGTTAGGTAATATTTGTGCTGATGCGTTTGCTGCAGGAAGTATTGATGTGTTACAACCTGATGGTGTAACTATACTAACTATTCCTGTTACTTGTGATGATGCAACAGATACTACTCCTGAATTTACTTTAAATCCTGGTGAAGAAATTCCACTGGATGTGAAAGTATTAACACCAAATAGTGCTGGTGCTGGTTTAGTTAACCAAACAACCATTAATGCTGTAACAACGGGTGGTTCTGGTTTAGCTGTTGATGCTAAAGATTCAACTGAAATTGTTGATGGTATGGTTCGTCTGTCTAAGTATGCAGCACTTGATAGTGACTGTGATGGTACGCCAAATACACCTAAGTCATTTAAAGTACAGATTGAAGGTGTTGAGCCTGGTCACTGTATTATTTGGAAGTTAGTTGCTTGGAACCAAGGTACTACAGATGCAATGAATACAGTCATCTCTGATCAACTTACTGAGTATACTGATTTTGTAACTGTTGGTGGTGTTCTTGGTGGACTTAGTAAGTGTCTTAACACATTAGATACGACCACTATTAAGTTCTTCCCTGATGCTGATTATGCGCTAGCAGACGAAGATATTGGTGCTTTATGTAATTCGACTATCGGTACAACTGGTGGCAGTATTACTGATTCATTAGTAGGTAATGATGTGACATTTAATGTTGGCACATTAACCGCGGGTGATAAAGCTGTTGGTCAATTTATTGTTAAAGTTAAATAAATAAAATCAAGCCTTCCTTTTATTAGGGAGGCTTATTAAGCTTGCTTAAAAAAACAAGTTTAATAAGCCTATCTATCTTTGAATTATTAGCCAGTGGAGAGCGCTTATGGCACTCTTAAATTTAATGTTTAAAATGAAAGCTTTTATTATATTCATTTTATTATGTATAAGTTCATATGCGTTTTCTATGACGAGTGCAGGTACAAAAATATTAAATCAAGCAGAGATGCAATATTTTAATACTGAGCGAGGTGAAACAGTTACTGTTTTATCTAATTACGCGTCTGTAAATATTGGCGTGCTATATAATTATGCGCTCACACCGGAAGATGATAATACAATATTACCTGAATCTATTCGTTATGCTTCTGCCGGTAGTCGAGTCACATTTCCTGAGACATTAGAAAATACCGGTAATATAAAAGATAAATATATTTTATCTGTAAGTAATATATCGGGTGATAGTGGTGATCTTTATACTACGGATAATCGCATTAAAATTTTCTATGATCCTAACGGTGATGGTTTAAATAATTTTGGTGAAAGAGCACTGGAATTAGAAACTGATAGTGATGGTAATTATATTACGCCAGAATTAAAGCCTGGTGAGTTTTTACAATTAACTTTTGTTGTCAGTGTTCCATCAACAGCTATTGATAATGATAATTACTTATTTGTATTTAATTCCCAATCTGTAGGTGCCCCCGAATTAACTCGTAAAAACGAGATGGAAGTTATTCTTCGAGAAGGACCAGCGGTTAATCTATCTATTTTATCAGATCCTGTTTGTCAATCACCTGTAACGACAGGTGATGAGATTAAATATCACGTTAATTATGACAGTGTGGGAACTTCTCGCCCAGAAGCCGCAACTGAACCTTATTCATTTTATATTAGTGATGGTGGTACAGAATTAATTGAAGTTAGCCACTCTGGTATATTAATTACTGTTGATTTACCAGCAAATGTGACTATTCAACCAGATAAGCGCATCAATGGTGAGCCCGCACAAGATTATTCACCAAGGTCTATTATTCCAGCAAGTGTATCAATGTTTGATGGCGGCATTGTGTTGGTTGGATTATATAACGATGTTATTAGTGGTGGTGATAGTCGATTGTTAAAATGGATAGATTATTCTATTTGGGATGGCAAAGGCATTGTTGAACAAATGGGATTTTTAGTTAAACCGAGTTATATGGGTCCTAATACTAGTGGACACTTTAGCTATTATTCAATAATCAATGATATTTCGGCATCAGAGCCATTTAAAATTTATAGTCAAGCAAGTGTTGAATTATTTGCTGATAATTCACTGAAAGTTGAAAGTAATGAACAATGTAACACATTAGATGCGATTGTTTTACAAGGTGATAATAAGGATATTTTCTTTGAAACAATTACTAAGACGCCTGTCGATTATGATAATGGTGAAGATTTTACGCCAACAGGCTTTTATTATCTGCAAAATGCGCCGAACTTTGATAATAAAGAAGATGCAGTGTATGTGAGCTTTCAATATTCACCAGCGAATCAGACTAACGGTATTGATATTATTGGATCGAAGGATTCTGCTTTCCCCGTTACGTTATCATCAGGATTTGGTGATAATGTTAATTGGGTGTTTGTTGAAACATCTCCAGAGTCCGGTATTTTTAGAAGTGTTACGCCGATTTGGGCTGTAACTCCAGAGGGAGATACTCCACGTACACGTAATGATGATCAACAGTGTGATCAATTTGATTTAACTGGTAATAATCAAGAAATTCAAGATAAGGTGAATGATTATATTAACTTAACTGCAAATGGTTTAAATAATGAGCCATTTGAAAATTGTCGCATTGAAGCACAACCCAACGATATGTTAACTGTGTCAGTGTTTAATCGAAATACTGCATCATTACCTGTATTGAGTACCACAGCTATTGTCAGTCCTCAATTTACTGTTTTTGATGCAACTCACTTTTTGACTGATGCTGATGGCTTTAATATTTCAGGATTACCTGGAAATATTATTGAATTTTATCAATTAAATAATGGTGTAGAAACATTAGTTAGCACACATACATCAGATGCTAACGGTAAGGTTCTTTTTCCTAAATTACCACAAGGAGAGAATTACTTTATTAAAGTAACACCAACAGATAATTATATATGGGCAACAAAATATACTGATCCAACAGTTTTTAATACTCATTATGTTGGCGCGCCATCTTACGGTATTAACGGTTACTCTGGTATTGAAAATTCAGGTTTATTCTCAATTGACGGTACGAATGGATTACCAATTTATTCTGGGTTATCAAGAACATCATTAGATCCTAATGGTATAACTAACGCTATTTTTGATATTCCATTAGATCCCGCTAATATAGAGCAGGCACTTACTTTACAAAAAGATGCAGATAAAGAAACGGCTGAAATCGGTGAGTTCGTTAAATATACTTTAACATTAAGAAACAATTTACCAGAATCAACGGTATATAATACTCGTGTGATTGATGAGCTTCCTTATGGATTTAAATATATTGCAGGTAGTGCGCGTTTAAATGATGCACCTCTAGCTGATCCTGAAAAAATGGGTACATCAACAATACAATTTAATATTGGAGATGTAAAAGGAAGTACTGTTGCCCCTGAAAATGGCCTGTATGTTATTACTTATGTATTGCAATTAACTGCAGGTGCTGTGGATTCTGATGGTATTAATTCAGCTTCAGCAATTGCACATTCATTAGCAACAAGTAGCACGATAACTGCTAATGACAATGGTTTTCCGATTATTTCAAATGTTGCTAAGTATCAATTAGGAATAAGCCAAACAGGTGTCATGTCTGAGCGAGGCATTATTTTTGGTAAAGTATATGTTGATGCGCAATGCAGTGATGCCGTTAAAAATAGTGTGTGGCCAATAGGCGGGGTTAAAATATATCTAGAAACTGGTGATTATGTTATTACTGATGAAAATGGTCAGTATTCAATGTTTGGTATTAAACCGGGTAATCATGTCCTTAAAGTTGATAAGCAAACATTACCAGCAGGAATTGAGTTAGCGCCTATTGATACTCGCAATGCAGGAATTGGTGATTCTAGGTTTGTTGATTTAAGACGTGGTGAATACCATAAAGCTGATTTTTCTGCACCTTGTCCAACAGATGATCAACAAGCAATTTATGCAGAATTACAAGGTCGCAATAATAATATCAATGGTGATTGGCTATTTGATACCGCAGAAAGATTCCAAGGGTTAACCAATAAAACATCGTTACCAAAAGCTGATGAATTAACATCAGGTATTGTTAGTGGACCTCGTTCTAATAATAAAGAAAATCGTCAAACAGATAAATTATCAACATCAATGTTATATAAATACAGTGGTTATGCATTGGAATATAAACAAGGTAAGTTAGATAATATTAGAGAGTTTTATAAGTTACTGCCTACTGATATTAAAGATGAAGCGTATATTTATCCATTAGAAGAAGGTAATGCAGCTTTAAAAATAGGTTTCTCTCATAATCAGGATAGCTTGGTTATATTAAAGCAAAAGCTTGCGGATAAAAAAATCTCGACCTCAATTACACCTACGGTTTATAACAATATCCCGTATAAGTCTCGCCTGACAATTGATAATCAATTAGCCGATATTATTCCTTTACCTGAAAAAGAGGCTATGAATATTACAGCAGCTGAAGCGAACAAAGGTACTTGGTATTGGCCAAAAAATGATTATAGCTATCATGGGCGATTTATTGTGGTCGTTAACGCTAGTGTGTTACCTCAGTTATTTGTGAACGGAGAAAAAATTGGCAATGATCGTGTAGGTGAGCGCATTATTAATAAGGAGAAAAAAGCACAAATAGTAGGTTGGTATGGTGTTGATTTAGAGCCAGGTGATAATCTTGTTGAAGTTAAAGCAGAAGATGGTTTTGGTAATGAGCGTACATTATTAACGAAGATATTTTCTCATCCTAAATCAGCTGATCGTATTAATTTAGCAACCAGTGGTGAAGTACTTAAAGCTGATGGTGGTCGGTCAGTATTACCGATTAAACTTAAATTATTCGATGAGAATGGTAAGTTAGCAAGAGGTACCTACTTTGCGACATTAAGTTCTGATAAAGGTAATATTTGGTTAGACCCAGATATTCAAAAAGAAGAAACAGGTCATCAGGTACGTATTATTAATGGTGAAAAAACGGTTTATTTACGTAGTTCAGATATTACTGGCCAAATTAATGTGAAGGCTGAGCTTGATAACTTTTCTGATACGTTAAAAGTTTATCAAGTTGCTGCTCAACGACCATTATTTGTTTCAGGGCTGATTGAATATACCGGTCGTTATGGGCGCATGAGTGGTGAAGCACCATCGCGTCAAGCGGAAGGCTATGAAGATAAGAGCTACACTGATAAAGAGCGTGCTGCATTATTCATTAAAGGTAATGTTAAGGGCGGAGCTCATTTAACATTAAGTTATGATAGTGATAAATCAGATGAAGAATACTTACGTGAAATAGCCCCTGATAGTTATTATCCAACGCCAGGTGATGCAAGTATTCGAGGTTATGATGCAAGAAGCACCAGTAAGTGGTTTGCGAAGTTAGAAAGAGAACGTCACTTTATTATGTGGGGTGATTATATAACTAGTGAGGGTGCTGATAGAGCTGATTTGGGTATAACCAGTCAAACGCTAAATGGTTTTAATGGTATGTATAATGATGGTAAATTTACTGCGCAATTATACGCTGCTCGTCCTGAAGATCTTCATAAAGTTATAGAGTTTAACGGTAATGGTACCGCTATGTTTTATAACATTGGTGATAAACGTATTGTTCGTCATACTGAAACGATTAGTCTAGTCACTTATGATAGAAATAATCTTGGCTTAGTATTAAAAGAGCAGAATTTAACGCGTTATATTGATTACACCATTGATTACTTTACCGGTGATGTTCAATTTAGCCGTGTGGTACCAAGCTTCGATGATGAGCTAAATCCAATTAAAGTACGTGTTGCTTATGATGTGGATGATAATGGTGAAGCATATACTATTGCTGGTGGTCGGTTATCTTATTTATTCACGCCATATTTAGCCGCCGGTATTAGTTATGAATATAACGATCATGAGCTCGAAGGATATGATCTTGGTAGTGTTTGGGTTAATTATACTATTGATAGTCAAACGCAGTTAACCGCATCTGTTGCAACTATGTCTCATGAGGGCAGTGAAAGTGCCAATACGGTAACAACGTCATCTATTGCTGGCAATAAATTGAAAAACGGGACTGCTGTTAAGTTACGCTTAAAGCGTGATTGGAGTGACTCAACCCAAACTGAAATTGAATATGCCTATGCTCAGGAAGGCTTTACTAATACAACTGGTGGTGTGACACCTGCTCGTCAAGAAATTCGCTTACGTCATCGTCAGAAATTAATTGGCTTAACTAATTTAAATATTGAAGCGAATCACTCTGAATCTTTAATTACAGATGAAAAGCAGCAATCCGTTGGCGCAACTATCGATACCAAATTATTTGGTAGTGCGTGGTCAACCCGTTTAGGTTCTCGTTATATTAAAAATGAAACTAGTGACGGTAATACTGAGCAATATACAACAGCTATTATTGGATTAGGGCGTAGCTTTAATTTATTTAATCGAGCTGGACGTATTGATAGCGAATATGAGCAGAGCTTTAAAAATAATGAGCAACGGCGTTTTAATATTAAAGCAGATTGGAATATACATAAACAAGCTAACTTGTATGCCCAATATGAATATATCGATTCAATTAGTGGTATCAGTAATTTAGGTAGTGGTACAACGAGCTTATTGACAGCTGGTATTGATGTTGACTGGCTACATGGTGGTAGCACCTTTAGTGAGTTCCGCCAACGTGGTGCTTCTGATGGTCGTATATTAGAAGTTGCAAATGGATATAGAGGTAAGTTTGAAATAATACCGGGTATTAGTATTGATCCTTCGGCTGAATATATTGAAGTAATTAAAGGTGAGGGTACATCGGGTGTGGCTGTTTCATTAGGTGTTGCGGATGTTCGAAACCCGAATTATAAAACTACGGGTAGAATTGAATATCGTCATGGTGATGATCAAGACTATTACGGTATTTTGGGCGCATGGGTAACACGTTTAAGTCAAGATTGGAGCGCCTTAGTTCGAGAAGAATATCGTTATATTGATAATGCAGCCTCTATTAATAATTGGAATAATCATTTAAGTGTTGGTGTTGCTTATCGTCCACGTCTAACCAATCAATATAATATGTTGGGTGCTTATGAGTGGAAGGTTGATCGTAATGATATAAAACGTACTGCTCATATTTTATCGACACATCAAAATTATCAGCCTTCTGAAGATTGGTTGTTATCAGGGCGTTTAGGTCTTAAGTGGGAAGATTATACTGATTATGATCAACACTATAATTCAGTATCAACGATTATTGATGGACGAGTGATTTATTATATTAATCGTCGCTGGGATGTTGATTTTCATGCCGGTGTGTTAGGTACAGATGGACTAAGTAGCCGTCGTTATTCATACGGTTTAGGTCTTAATTATCTAGTGATGAAAAATTTACGTGCAGGTATCGGTTATAACGCGATTGGCTTTGATGATAGCGATCTCGATCCGCAAGGCTACAACCTGCAAGGTTTTTATTTCAACATGATGTTCAAACTTGATGAAGGCTTGTTTGGCTGGTTGAGTGAATAGAGGTAAATAAATAATGAAAGTTATACTATTTTTATTGCTTGGATGTGCCTTTTTAAGTGGTTGTGTGAGTGATAATGCAATATATGCTGATTATGGTAAATGGGCTTGCTATAAAGAGCAGCCGAAGGTTAAATCATCATTTTGGCCAAGTGTTATTAATTTTGATTTTAATCAGTCGAATATAACTGAAGCAGAAGAAATAAAACTTAATCAAACCGTTAAAGTATTAAAAGAATATTCATCGTTTAATCTTGCTGTTATTGGATCAACAGATCCTGAGGGTTCGTTTGAATATAATGATGCACTTTCATTACGCCGAGCGACCGCGGTAAGTCAATATCTTCAAGGACAGGGAATTGCAAGGTCACGATTAGTATTAATTGGTACTGGTGAAAATGAGTTATTTATTAATACAAATGATAAACAAAAGAATAGAGCTAATCGTCGAACGCAGCTTATATTACTCGATGCCAAGCATAATCCAGTGGATATTTATTTTAATAAGTTGGCTTTGCCGTCAGAGCCTCTCATTATGAATAAAGTAAATAGCTTATAATAGGCGAGGATCGTCATATGAATGTTTTCTACAGGTTACTTCTTAAATTTTTTATAACCATTACGCTTTGGTTTAGTTGCTATGCTATGGCATTAACTGATTCGGGTACGGTAATTAAAAACCAAGCAGGGGCAACATATCGTGATAGTGCTGGTATAGATCGAAGTACAACCTCTAATTTGGTTGAGACTTTAGTGCAACCTGTAGTAGCAATGACGTTAACCACAGATCAATCAAAACGTGGTGCACCTGATGGACAAGTGACATTTACTCATGTTTTAACGAATACCGGTAATGTAACCGATACCTATCTATTAGATATCGGTTATCCTGCAACAGTGATTAGTGGTGGTACCATCTATCCGGATATGAACCCGAAAGACGGTGTTGCTGATGCTGCCGATGCTATCGTTTCGGGAACCACAATTATTGGTCCATTAGCACCAAATGAAACTTTCTCATTTGTTATTGTGGCTGATATTGATGCTGCTGTAACTAGCGGTGATACTGATTCATTAACTATTACAGCAACCAGTCAAGGTGCTGTTGTTGATGGTCTTCCTGTTGATAGTAGCGGTGTTAGTAGCCAAACAAATACCGATACAGTCACGGTCACTAATTTACCCATTATTGAAATGACTAAGGCAATGAGTGCTGATAATGGTGCTTCACCTAGTGGGCCTTATGTTGTTACTTTTACTTATACCAATGTTGGCGTAAGTAATATGGATGTAGCAAATACGAATGGTGTGATTTTAAAAGATATCTTACCTGAAGGAATGAAGTTTAATGGTGCTGTTAATTGGAGTGTTTCGGGCACTGAATTAACTGTAAGTGGTAACACTGGTGCGGGGAGTGGTACTGATGGTAGCGCCGACTTGAATTTTACTACCTGTATTGCGCCTAATACTGGATGTACACTTCAAGATGAAGTTGAATTTACAATGGATGGGTTAGATTCAGGTGCATCAGCGACAATATCATTTGAAGTAATGATCGCAACAGGAATCACTTCTGCAACGCTTAATAATCAGGGTATTTATGGTTATGATGCTGATAATTCAGGTCAAGTAGATGCTGGAGAGAAAGAAACAACTAATACTAATATTGTACCATTTAGAATTAATCCTAATTATGGTGTGATTGCTAATAATGGTGGTTGTGATGTCGGTACTGATGATAACTGTGATGGTAGTAATGATATTGATCATGAAGTTGTTAGTGTGGCAACGGCTAAGCAAGGTGAGCGTGTAGCATTTACTAACTATATTTGGAATACTGGTAATGCTGAAGATACATTTAATATCTCTTATGAAACCTCAAGATTTCCTACAGGTACCAGCTTTTTCTTATATAAGAGTGATGGTATAACTCCTTTAATAGATACTGATGGTGATTACCAGCCGGATACGGGTATTATTCCTGCACAAGGGGAGGCATGTCGTGCTTATCAAGTAACAGATGCAAATGGATATTGTGGCTATAAAGTGATTCTTATTGCTACATTACCACCTAATATTGCAGGTGGTGGTCCATATGATGTTATTAAGCGAGCAACGTCTTCAAATGATACTGCTGTGTCTAATACGGTTAAAGATGAATTAGGGACAATTGAAGCAAGTACCGTTGATTTAACAAATAATTATCGTGCAGGGACGGCAACAACCCTAGAAACGAATTGTGATGATGTCGGTGATAATTGTGGTTTTGGTCCAGGTGCTGAAACCAATCCAGTGACCACTAATATTGTTATTCCTGGAGAAACAACCCGCTTTACATTATATGTTACCAATACTTCCGGTGTACCTGACAGTTATCAATTTGAATACAGCAGCACTGATTTTAATTCAGGAGTATTGCCTACAGGTTGGGCGGTTGAATTTAAAAATAGTGATGATGTTGTAATTAGCGGTGTTCCTGTTGTTACCCCTGATGAAACTGCTGTTTTTTATGCTGATGTAACCGTACCAGAAACGGCGACGACGACGACTCAATCAATTTACTTCAAAGCTGTTTCTGCTACGACAGGTGTTAGCGATATTAAACATGATGCTGTTACTGTTGATAATAGTGGTTTTTGTGTTGGTTTAGTGTCAGATTCAAGTTTGACAATCGCAGCTGGAGGCGTTGCGATTTACAAGCATAAGATCAGTAATACCAGTAATGATCCTATTACGAATATTAATTTAGTAACGATAAATAATGTTGATGGGTTTACTTCGATTATTTATGAAGATACTGATAATGACTTGGAGCTATCAAGCGGTGATACACTGATAACGTCTATTGCTGCTCTTGCAGGTAAAGCGAGTCAGATATTTTTTATCAAGGTGCTGTCTCCTCCAAATGCACCAGAAGGGATCACTAACATTACGACACTAACAGCAACAGTACCTTGTGGAACGATCACATTAACCGATTCAACAACGGTATCGAGTACGAATATGACGATCACTAAAACACAAGCAATTGACGTTGGATGTGATGGTACAGCTGATAATCCATTTTCAACCACTAATATTTTAGCAAAGCCTGATGAGTGCGTTATTTATCAATTGGAAGCTAAAAATATCGGAGTTAAAAATGCGAAGAATGTTGAAATAAGCGATGCAGCGCCAGCATTTACTTCATTTCGAGTTATTCCGGGAACGATACCTGACATTAGTGCTGTTGGAGGCACCATAACACCTATTACTGATGGTAGCCAGGGCGCGATAGTAGGTAATGTAGGAACTGTTATTCCTGGCGATTCAGAAATATTAACCTTTGGTATCAAAATAGAAAGATAGTAGTTAATTAAAGCTTTTCGTTATTTTTGACGGAAACCCTTGCTTGGTTACACTTGATCAAGCAAGTTTTTTTTGTTTTAAATTTAAGGTGTAAAAAAAACCGCGGCTATTTATTTAGCAACGGAATTTAATATTACAGATTCAATATTAATGATGTTTATATCTATTCTTTAGATAATATATCAATTGCACGTTTATTTCCCTTGGAGGCTGATTGTTGCAACCAATATTCAGCAGTTTCAATTGAACTATCTACGCCATCACCATTGATATAAATACTAGCAAGATTATACATAGCACGATTATTACCATGTGATGCTGATTTTTTGTACCAGTAAATAGCTTGTGTGAAATCTTGTTTTATTAGATCTCCTTGATCATATATTTTAGCTAGCTCAAAGCTTGCTTCTGGATAGCCATTTTTATCTGCTGACTTAAGTTGAGTTATTGCTATATCAACATCATTGTTAATCAGGCCTAAATTTTCAATCCCTAACATCGCTAATTCATATAATGCTTTAGGATTATCTTGTTTTGCTGCGGCTTGAAGGTGACTATAACTTTTTTTGGTGTTAATGGGGGTTTTATAAAGACCTTTACGATATATATCACCTAAAATTAAATGTGAAAATTGGTGATCTTTTTCTGCCGAACTGTGTAATAAATTAATTGCTTCTGTAGTTTTTATATTTAACTCAAGGTAAGAAATGGCTAATAAATATGCTGAGTATTCATTATGTTGATCGCTGTTTTTCTCAAGGGTTTTTATAACATCCTGATGTTTTTTTTGAATAAAATATAAATACCCTAAAGAATAAGAGGACGGTACGTGGCCTTTGCTATGGTTCATTAGTAAGTATGATTCAGCTTTATCATGCAGAATATTACCACCGCGACCATCAATTAACATTAACGCATAATAGTAACGCGCAAGGGGATGATCCATTGCTGCAGCTTGTTTATACAATTTACGAGCTTTTGCTTCTGAAAGAGGGACAAGTTTTCCTTCTTCATATAATGCAGCTAAATAAAACAACGCATCTGAATTATTTGAAAGTGTAGCAATTTTATTTACCTGCTGTTGGCGTTCTTCATTTGATGTCGATTCATTTTCAATGATTAAAATAGATTTTGACAATAGTGAAAGGGTTGGTAGTTTATTATTATCGTAAGATAAAGATGATGTTTTTATTTTATTGTTAGGTTCTGTTTCAACGGGTAGCTCATTTTTTTCTGTTGAGCAACTTGTTAATATTATTAAACTCGATAGTATAAGCCTCTTCATTATTGATTTCTCCTATCCCTGTACTATTGTTAATTTTAGAACATAACTTAAAGGGATGTATTATGCGTTTACTATTTATTTCACTATTTTGTTTATTAATCACATCGTGTGCGTCGAGTAATTTAACATCCTCATGGGTAGATAAAAATTATACTCAAATGCCTATAAAGAGTACGTTAGTCGTGGCTATGTCAGATAACTTACGTGTGCGACGTATATTTGAAGATGATATGGTGAATGACTTTAGAAAAAACGGTGTTAATGCTATTTCAAGTTCACAGTTATTTCCAAATAAATTACCATCTAAAAATGATATCGCAGGATATATAAAAGCCAATAACACCCAAACAGTATTTGTCGCCCAGTTAGTCAATATTGAAGATAAAAATATTCGTTATCCAGGAAATAATTATGGCTATGGCAGCAGAGTTTCATTCCATAATTATTATAATAATTCTTACAGCTATATTTATGATGATAGCTACACCGTATCGTACGAGTTTGTAAACGTAGAATTTACTTTGTTTGATACCAAAAGCCATAAGCCGATTTGGTCAACATCATCAGAATCTGTTGATCCAACAAATATGAATGACATTATTGCTGAGTTAACCGATATTCTGATTAAGAATCTACAAGATAATGGAGTCGTGAGATAGCGCTATTACCATAAATGCATGCTGATTATTTTAGCCCTATTGTATGACAGTCATACAGTAGGGCTTTTTGAATGTACTAATAACACTATTTGGTATTTAGGTGGTCAAATATTACACATTTTAATTAATTCTTTTTAGGTATACTATTATTTGTTATACAAATTGATGTAAATCAAATAATAACAATGACTGTTACATTATCATGCACATGAATTTCGGAATGAGATGAGGTCTGGTGGCCTTCTCGGTCTTCAAAACCGATGTGAGCTGTATAAGCTCTGGTAGGTTCAATTCCTGCCTCTTCCGCCATTTTTCGCGCGTTTAAATGGTTCCCTGATACTTATTCTATCTCTTCTTGAGTTTATAGAATGAGTGCTGTTGCCTGCAATTCAGCTAAGGAACTTACCGTGAATACTATTGCATCCCCAGATAATACTTCTTCATCATCAGTATCTACTATTAATTATCGCTTGCCTCAAATTGAACAATTACTTCAACATTCAGATTTAGCTGATTATGTGCGTTTATTAAGTCGACCTGTCGTAACAAATACTCTGCGGCAGTTATTTGCTTCTATTCGTCAGCATCCTGATTTTAAAATTCAAGGTGTTAATGATCTTAATGTGATGGCATTAGTACTTGATAGTTGCCGTCAATTGTACCGTCGTCGTCAGCAGCGAGTAATTAATGCTACTGGGATTGCAGTGCACACCAATCTTGGTCGTTCGCCAATTGATGAACAGATCTGGGAGAGCGTAAAAGCCGTTAACACTGGTTATAACAATCTCGAACTTAAATTAAGTGATGGTAAACGTGGCGATCGTAATGGTTTATTACCTACCTTGATTCAGAGTTGGATTGGAGCTGAAGATTGTGTGGTGGTGAACAATAATGCGGCGTCAGTTTACTTAGTGCTGCATGCTTTAGCGGCGGGTAAAGAAGTGATTGTGTCTCGTGGTGAGCAAGTCCAAATTGGTGGCGGTTTTCGTATTCCTGATATTCTCGCACTTTCTGGGTGTAAGTTGGTTGAAGTTGGCACCACCAATATCACCACCAGTGATGACTATATTAATGCCATTACTGACAATACCGCGATGGTATTAATGGTACATCAGTCTAACTTTTCTATGCAGGGATTTACCGAATCTCCCGATATTCAGGATGTGGCAGAACGTTTACCTGAACATGTTGCATTAGTGATCGATCAAGGCTCTGGTTTATCGTCTGAGCAATATGCGCAAAGTGAAGTGTCGTTGCCACGTTATTTGCAGATGGGCGCTGATTTAGTGTGTTTTTCAGGAGATAAAATTATCGGTGGCCCACAAGCGGGTATCATTGCTGGCTGTCCAAACCTTTGTCAACGATTAGCAAAAAATCCGATGATGCGAACTTTCCGCCCTGGACGGATTGTTTTATCGATGCTTGAACAATTATTAGTTCAGAAATTAAATCGAGATCCAGCGGCTGTTGGTGTTGCACAAAAGGCATTAGATCGTGCCAAAACTAGCCAAGCGCTAGCACAACAATGGGCACAACGTTGGAAAGCCTATGTACAAGCCGTGCCTTTGGTGATGCAAGTCGGTGGTGGTGCTATTCCTAGTGAAACTTATCCTTGTTATGGTCTAAAACTTACGTTACCGGGTAACGCACAGCTGCATTTAGATGCGCTACGTGAGTTACCGATCCCAATTATTGGTTATGTTAATAGTAACCAGTTGCTATTAAATGTCGCGACTTTATTAGACAGCGATCATGCAGTCTTTATTGCTCAACTTGACGATTATATTCAATCTTGTACAAATACTGAGGTTAAATAATGGCGGTAACTCCAACACAATATCAAGCAGTGGTTGGCCTTGCTGGGCATGTTGACCATGGTAAAACAGCATTAATTGAAGCATTAACAGGCATGATCACTGCTCGTCCTCATGAGCAGCAATTAGGCATGACTCAAGATTTAGGTTTTGCCCATTTTCAAGATGATCATGGCAATACCATTGGGGTGGTTGATGTTCCAGGCCATGAACGTTATTTGCGAAATATGGTTGCGGGTGTATGGCACTTAAATGTGTTGTTGTTAGTGGTAGCTGCCGATGAAGGCTGGATGCCAATGACGACTTCACATTTAGATGTGGCGCATGCAATGGGAATTGAAGATATTGTCGTTTGTATCAATAAGCGCGATAAAGTCAGTGCTGAGCAATTAGCTGCAATAGAAGACCAAGTGTTAGAACAAGTCATGGAACGTAGTGGTTTGTTACCTGAAATTGTGACTGTTTCTGCATTGAAGAAAGATAACATTGAAGCGTTGCGCCAACTTTTAATTGATACCGTACAGGTAAACATTACACGTCATAAAGTTATCGTGCCAGCAAACAGTGATGATATTGCAGTACTCGAGCCTGCGACAGATCCTCTGATGTATATTGATCGCGTATTTGTTGTTAATGGAATTGGTACAGTGCTTACAGGTACGTTAGCGCAAGGACAATTGGCTATTGGCGATAAAGTACGGTGTCATCCATCAAATCTTATAGGTACGGTGCGATCGATTCAGGCGTATCATCAGCAATTAACTTCTGTTTCAGCAACATGCCGTGTCGCAGTGAACATTAAAGGTGTGGGTCGTAAAGATATCGGCAGAGGGCAATTGGTCACGGGTATTAATCAGCAGATTACCTTACGCGATCAATGTATTGTACGGCTAACCAAAACGGCAACAAAGTTAAAAGTTAAAAAACAACGCCAAGTCGAAGTTGCGATGGGAACGTGGCACGGAACTGCACGTTTAAGCTATATTCCTAATACTGAGTTAGCGCGATTAGTGTTTGAAAAGCCAATTCCGTTATTATTTGGTCAACGATTAGCCATGATCCAAAAAGGCGGCAGTGGTTTACAGCATGGCGCAGAAGTGGTGTGGACCGATTATATTTTTGGGTATCAAAAACGCCGTCTATACGATGTGTTAGATAATTTACCGCAGCAATTACAACCACAATCTCAACGACAAATGTTACTTGTTTTACAAGGTTATTTTGAATGTGCAGATGCAGATTTTAAAGCTTGTCGACAACAAACATACATTGCACCATTTTGTTTTGATAGCCAATGGTTAGCGGATATGTCACACCAAATTGAAACATTATTAGGTGCGGGTATTGCGATGGCTTCAGCTGAGCTCTGTAGCCGATTACGAATCAATGATGCAGTGATTGAACTGATCATGCAGCGTTTGAAACAACAAGATAAAGTTCATTTAAGCTATGGTAAATGGTGTATTGGCCAAGGTGATAATGAAGATGATTTACCGCAAGATGCGTTGAATATTCTGCATCAAATTCGTCAGTTCGGGAAAGCAGGTTTAGAGCTGAATAAGGTAAAAGTTGTTGGCGGCAAAAAATGGTTACGACAACTAAGTCATCAGAAATATATTACTGCACTTGATGAAAATATCTATTTTGATATGGGGATCTATTTAGATTTAGTGAAAGCTGTTATCGCTGAACATCAACCTCATGATCGTATTACAATGACAGATATAAAAGATCGTACAGGGTTAAGTCGTAAGTATTCTATTCCATTAGCCAACCGAATGGAAAAAGACGGTTGGGTTAAGCGTGATAATGATGAACGTATTATTTTAAGATCATGGCAAAAAGAGTAGCTGCATAAAAAAGCAGAGTGGATATATATCCACTCTGCTTTAAGTATTGTTAATTAATATTTAATACTTAAGCTGAAATCAGAGCTGTAATATTTTTCATTTAACGTTGTAGTAACACGAATTTTATTTTGGTTAGATATTTTATAACAACCAATGTTTGCATTCGGTATCACGCTTGAAGCACCAACATTCATTGAGCATTGCAATTGTAAATGCTTAACGGCTTTATTTTTTGGTAAAAATGGTTCCGGTATATTAACTTCATAAATACCGAGTGACTTTTTCACGGCAAAAAGTTGGCTAATTTTAATATCAGGACCTTGAGTGATACTAACAGAGCCAATTGAGCCATTAGACTGAACGCGAATATTGATATCATGTGATGTACGTACATATCTTAGTTCCTCAGGCGGTGTTGGTGGTGATATATTCTCGACAAATTTGATACCAGCTGCATAATCAATCCCTTTTACAAACCCTGACACGCTACCATTAAGGTGGTTTCTAAATCCCATCCAATTGTATTTATTGGTAATATCAGTGCCTGTATCTAGAACTGCTGCAACAGCTCTAGGCTCGGTATGGTGTAATTGAGACTGTAAGAACTCTAGCTCATCAGCATCGCTTTCATACTCAGCATGGTTATTTATTCTATGCTCAATTTCTGCTATTTGTTGTTTAATAGTTGCGCGTGGTGTTTTTGTACATATTAACTCGCCATTTGCATTTAGTATTGAATAAGACTGCATATCAGCAGGCTGAGAGTCTGATGAATAAGTAGCAAGTGTTTGTACAGTATATTTGATGTATTTGTTGTGACTGTTTTTTATTACCTGAGTGTTAAATGGCTCGATAGCAACAGAGTCCGTTGTAATAAAAGAAAAATAACCAGTACCAGAACAATCTGTATTTTTATAATAAGTGTTTTTTGTCAAAATAGAGGCATATTCTGGGTGATTAGAATATTTTAAGTTGCCATTAACATCCATTAAACCATTCCATTCGCCTCTAAATAAAGAAGCAATAGAATTATATTCGTGAATATAATCTTCTGGATCGTGAGTATAACCAATGAAGTTACCATTAGTATCTTGATAGTAATTACTTGACATTGATTCAGTCGCATAATTAAAAGATGAGACGAATAAACCACAAATAAGCAAAGATAATTTTTTGAAGTAGTTGTTTATCATTATAGTGACATTTTAAGTTATTATTTAGAAGTATAATAATGCCTTTGTTTTTAAAGCGCTACCTTATTGAGATTGAGTATGTTTATCATGTAAAATATATATAAAAGTTAATTAATGCTCCTATTTTTCCGCCATATCAATATGATTTTATTATATTATTAATTATAAGAATTTATACATGTGGTTTATTTGACTGCCAAAATAAAGATAATAGTGAAATACCTTTAGTGTCGATATGTGTCGATGTCGAGTGTCGACATAATCGGTGACGACATTTAATGGAGTATATAGCTACAACAAAAGTAAATTAGTGTCATGAAACCTTTTTTAACTCACTGAAATACTTAGAGTAACTTAAATTATTCCTAGTTGGCATAATTGTTGCTTTAATAGGTTTTTTTGCGATTGACTAGGTAGACAATGAAAAGCTTTGTAATTGCAGATCCTGAGAAGTGTATTGGTTGTGGCACCTGCATGGCAGCTTGTTCGACAGTACATAAACAACAAGGACTGCAAAGCCATCCCCGCCTAACCGTGGTTAAACTTGATGACGCCACTGCGCCTGTGATGTGTCGTCATTGTGAAGATGCACCTTGTGCCACTGTATGTCCAGTGCAAGCGATCACTAAGCAACAAGATCGTGTGATGCTTAATGAAACATTATGCGTCGGTTGTACGTTATGTGCTGTTGCTTGTCCTTTTGGTGCAATCGCTTTTGATGGTAGTCGACCTATTGCGATGGCAAATAGTTACGATACTTATATCCCTTCAACCATTCGTTCAAGTAACCCTTCAACTTCAATCCCCAGCACATTTGGTCAAGATATTCTTGCTTGGGAGCCTGGAGTAAAGAGCATTGCGGTTAAATGTGATTTGTGTGGTTTCCGTGAACAAGGACCAGCCTGTGCTGAAGTGTGTCCAACACAAGCGATCGTGCTAATTGACGAAGCAAATATTGCTAAAGCACGCGATATTAAACGTGAATGTGCGGCGGATAGTTCAGCATCAGCCAAAGGTGGAGCAGTAACACGATGAGTCCATTAGTTTTAGTTTGTTTTGCTTTAATAAGTTATGCCGTGGCTGCGATTCTATCGTATCAAGGGCGTAAGCATGAGCAGGAAAGTTTACGCCTTGCCGGTGTGATCAGTGCCTTTGGTGGCCTGTTTGGCATTATTGCAGGTATTAGCACCATCGTATCAGGTTACGATACTGCCGATGCTACTGCTGCAATGAGCCATTGGTTCAGCATGGATATGTTATCAGCATTAATGGTGGTGGTTATTTCTGTGGTCACCATGGCTGCGTCTGTTTATTCGATTAATTATCTTGAAGAATACTATGGCAAAGGCGGTTGGAAAGTTAATGTGCTTTTCAATATTTTTGCTGCAGCGATGACAGCCCTTGTGGTGTCAGCCAATGTAATGGTCTTTATTATTTTTATGGAGATCATTTCACTGGCTTCTTGGCTGATCGTTATCAGTGACGGTAGCGTTAAAAGTAAAAAAGCTGGCTTGCAATATTTTATTGCTGATCATGCCGCGAGCCTATTGGTTGTGGTGGCATTTATGATCGTAGCTTCCCATGCCGACAGTTATCAATTCAGCGCTATTATGCAAAATCCTGTTACAGGGGCAACAGCATCATTAGTGTTCTTGTTAGCTTTAGTAGGTTTTGGTATTAAAGCTGCTGGTATTGGTTTACATGGCTGGTTACCGAAAGCGTATCCAATTGCTCCGTCATATTGTTCAACCTTAATCTCATGTGTGATGGTTAAGATTGGCATCTACGGTATTTTGAAGTTCGCAATTTTATTCCTTGGCGCAACTCAATTGTGGTGGGGTTTCTTGGTCTTAATCTTTGGTGCAGTATCTTCTGTGCTTGGTGTTATGTATGCGTTGGCAGAACACGATATCAAACGATTATTGGCTTACCATACCATTGAAAATATCGGCATTATTTTAATTGGTGTCGGTGTGAGTATGATTGGTATTGCGTCACATCATCCAGTGTTAGCTCTACTTGGTCTATTGGGTGGTTTATACCACTTATTAAATCACGCGGTGTTCAAAGGCCTATTATGTTTAGGCTCTGGTTCAATTGTGTTTCGCATGCATACTAAAGAAATGGATGACATGGGTGGCTTAGCAAAAACAATGCCGAAAACAGCGGCTGCGTTTTTAATTGGTACATTGGCAATTTGTGCCTTACCACCATTAAATGGCTTTGTGTCTGAGTGGTTTATTTATCAGTCATTATTTAGCATGGGTAAAGTGGGTACGGTTGCTAACATGCTATTTGGCCCGTTTGGTATGGTAATGCTGGCCTTTACTGGTGCTTTAGCTTGCATGTGTTTTGTGAAAGTGTACGGTATTTGTTTTACTGGCGCGCCTAAAACAGAGCGTGCTGCAAATACTCGCGAAGTGGGTCCTGCGATGATCACTGCGACAACATCACTGGCTGTATTGTGTGTTGTACTTGGTGTATGTGCGCCGTGGATTGCACCGTATTTCTCATCAATTGCATCTTCAATGTTGAATATGGCGCCAATAACGGTTGCACATGGTTTAACGGTTTATCCTGCGGTTGCTGATCAAGCAATTCTTTCAACACCAGTAATTGCAATTGCATTGGCACTATTAACATTAGTTCCAGCAGCGTTGCTTTATGCTTTCCGTCAACGTCGTCTTGAGCGTCGTCATCAAGGTGATCCTTGGGCGTGTGGTTATCAATATGAGCAAAAAATGACGGTATCAGCGGCGAGTATTACCCGTCCGATGCGCCATATGTTTGGGTTTATTTATAACAACCGTCAGCAATCATTTACTGAACGCTTTGTATTGCCTTATCTAAGTAATGGTGGTGAAACGCCGACACTAGATGGCCGTAAAGTGTGCCGATTCTGCATTATTGCCGTAGTGGTTGTGGTGTTATTCGTTCCTCTCATTTCAGGAGTTAGTCTCTAATGTCCCCACTTGAAATGCCAACAGCGGGTTGGATCGTATTAGCGATTTTTCAAGCCATATTAATGTTGATGTTAGCGCCGCTTGCGACCGGTTTCTCTCGCGTTATTCGTGCCAAAATTCATTCGCGCCAAGGTCCGGGTGTATTACAAGACTACCGTGATATTGCCAAATTATTACGTCGTCAATCGGTTGCTCCAGCAAACTCTGGTTTTATTTTCTGGATCATGCCATGGGTGTTAGTGGTAACAATGCTATTAATTGGTATGGCATTACCAACGGTTACTCAAGTGTCACCGTTTCCTATTTCAGGTGACATTATTACCGATATTTATCTGTTAGCGATTTTCCGTTTCTTCTTTTCGTTATCAGGTATTGATTCAAACAGTATGTTTGCAGGTATGGGTAGTAGCCGTGAGTTAACACTTGGTATCTTAGTTGAGCCAATATTAATCCTAGCTATTGTTGTGGTTGCACTGAGTGTTGGTACGACTGACTTAGGCTATATCAGTCATGCGTTAGCCAATAATTCTTGGCAGCATCCACTAACTATTATTCTTGCTGGTATTGTGTGTGCATTTGCGTTGTTTATCGAAATGGGCAAACTACCGTTCGATAGTGCAGAAGCAGAACAAGAGCTACAAGAAGGCCCTGTGACAGAATATTCTGGTTCTGCATTGGCAATGGTGAAATTGGGTTTAGGTTTAAAACAACTTGTTGTTGCGCAGCTATTCCTAGCGATTTTCATCCCTTGGGGCAAAGCAAGTAGCTTGAGTTTTGGCGGTTTATTTTCAGCTACCATTATTCTGTTGATTAAATTGTTTGTGGTGTTCTTAGTTGCTGGCTTGGTTGAAAACACCATGGCACGTGTACGTTTTACTCAGGTTCATCGCGTAATTTTCCCTGCGTTTTTAGTGGCTGTATTGGCACTGATATTTTTAATTTTTGGTTGGTAAGTAATAGATATGACAAACAATACATCTCAACAATTTCACTCGCAGCCACAAGCGGGTCGTATTGGTAAAAACTATGTCGATGGTGTGAATCATTTCTTTCCATCCGCGATTATTGATGAAGAGTGGCAGACAGAAAACCAAGTTACTATCACAGTTAAAATGACCTCATTGGTTGAAGTGATGAAATGGCTTTATTACGATCAAGGTGGCTGGCTAACGGTTACTTTTGGTAATGATGAACGTAGCCTTAATGGGCATTTTGCGGTTTATCATGCGCTTTCTATGGAAGGTGAAGTAAAAAGCTGGGTAACTGTAAAAGTATTGGTTGATGCGACAAGCCAAGAGTTTATTTCTATCACATCTACTATTCCTGCTGCGGTATGGGGGGAGCGTGAGATCCGTGATATGTACGGTCTACACCCTGTAGGTTTACCCGATGAACGTCGCTTAGTATTACCTGATGATTGGCCTGAAAACCTTCACCCATTGCGTAAAGATGCGATGGATTACCGCCAGCGACCACAACCGACAACAGAAACTGAAACCTATCAGTTTGATAATCAACTGGGCGATGATAGCAACCGTATTGTACCTGTAGGTCCTTTGCATATTACTTCTGATGAACCGGGTCACTTCCGTTTGTTCGTTGATGGTGAAGACATTGTTGATGCCGACTACCGTATGTTCTATGTTCACCGCGGTATGGAAAAATTAGCTGAAACACGCATGGGTTATCATGAAGTGGCACAGCTAACTGACCGTGTGTGCGGTATTTGTGGTTTTACTCATAGTGTTGGTTACAGCAATACTATCGAAAATGCGTTATCAGTGGATGTGCCATTCCGCGCTAAGATGATCCGTACCGTATTACTTGAAGTTGAACGCTTACATAGCCATATGCTTAACATCGGTTTATCAAGCCACTTTGTTGGTTTTGACTCTGGTTTTATGCAATTTTTCCGCGTTCGTGAAAAAACCATGGAACTTGCTGAATTGCTTACTGGTGCACGTAAAACGTACGGCATGAACTTAATTGGTGGCGTGCGCCGAGATTTTCTAAAACAGCAGCGTGTACAAGGTATTGCGATGGTGAAAGAAGTTCGTCAGAAATTCTCAGAGCTGGTGGATGTATTGCTTGCAACACCTAACATTGGTAGTCGTACAGAAAATGTGGGTGTGTTATCAAAGCAGATTGCACGTGATTACAGTCCTGTCGGTCCAATGATCCGTGCTAGTGGTTTTAATCGCGATGTACGTACTGTGCATGGTCAATCATTAGAGTCATACGGTAGCGTGCCGATTGATATTCAAGTGATGGAAAATGGTGATGTATTCTCACGAGTGATGGTACGTATTCGTGAAGTGTTTGAATCATTAAATGTGATTGAATACGGTTTAGATCACTTGCCACCGGGTGCAATTTTAACTGAAGGTTTCGATTACAAGCCAAATAAATTTGCGCTGGGCTTTACTGAAGCGCCACGTGGTGAAAACGTTCACTGGAGTATGACTGGCGATAACCAGAAACTGTTCCGCTGGCGTTGTCGTGCAGCAACATACGCCAACTGGCCAACACTACGTTACATGTTACGCGGTAACACAGTCGCGGATGCACCATTAATTATCGGTAGTTTAGATCCATGTTACTCATGTACTGACCGCGTAACGATTGTTGATACTAAAAAACAGCGCAGTAAAACCATTCCTTATAAAGCGATTGAGCAGTACAGCATTGACCGCAAGAACTCGCCATTTAAGCTTTAGGAGGACATGTGTTTAAGTTATTAAAAACAGTACTTAAAACTGGTAATGTTACCACTAAGTATCCTTTTGCTCCGATGGAAGTTAATGAGGATTTTCGTGGTAAACCTGAACTCGATGCCGATCAGTGTTTATCTTGCGGAGCTTGCACTCGTGCTTGTCCTGCCAATGCATTGATCATGGAAACTGATACTAAATCAGGCACTCGTCGCTGGGAGCTTTCAACCGCACGTTGTATTTTTTGTGGTCGTTGTGAAGAAGTGTGCCCAACTCATGCGATTAAACTGACTCAGAATTTTGAGTTAGCAGTGACCAGTAAAGCTGATCTGTATGATGAAGCGGTCTTCACCTTGGCGAATTGTCGCCAATGTGATCGTCCTTTTGTTGCTCGTAAACTACTTGAATATGTGATCGATACTTTAGCGCAAAGTGGCGTTAGCGGTGAACAATTACAAGAACGCCGTAAACAGCTTGAAACTTGCCCAGAATGTCGTCGCAGCAACAATATGCTAGACAGTGAAAATGTCAGTCACCTACGTTACCTTGAGGAGCAAAAGTGAAAGGTATTAAACAATTAGTTGGCACAGCTCATACTCAAACAGTACCCGTTGAATTGCCGCCCAATAGCCAAAAGCTTAAAGATGCACTGATCAAGGAAATTCGTCGTTCAGCTTATGTCTATCGTGTTGACTGCGGTGGCTGTAATGCGTGTGAGATTGAGATTTTTGCAGCAACAACACCTATTTTTGATACCGAACGTTTTGGTATAAAAATTGTTGCCTCGCCTCGTCATGCTGATATTTTATTGTATACAGGCTCAGTAACGCGCGCGATGCGTGCACCAGCATTACGTGCTTATGAAGCAGCACCCGATCCTAAGATTGTAATTTCATATGGCGCATGTGGTTGTGATGGTGGTATTTTTCACGATCTTTACTGTGTTTGGGGTGGTACAGATAAAATTGTTCCGGTTGATGTCTATATTCCGGGATGCCCGCCAACACCTGCCGCCACTATTTTTGGATTTGCTGTTGCATTAGGGCTACTTGATCAAAAATTGAAAGCCAAGGTACACCAACCTGAAGTGCAAAAGGCGAGTTTAAAACATACCGAAATTCCATTGGATATTAAGGTGATGATTGAACGCCAAGCACGTTTACTTGCCGGTTATGTACAAGGTCAACGTATTGCAGATGATGTATTGAATGTGCTTGCAACTTGTAGTGCAGATAATGTTGACCAAAAAATCAGTGACTATCTTGCGACCAAAGATGATCCTCGTTTAACAGAAATCGTTAATATTTTGCTATCAAAAACCATGGCAGCATTAACAGGCTCTGAAGCTTGTCCTAGTGTTCAGCAAGGTTCACCGTCATGCGGAGGCTGTCAGCAATGAGTGATGTTTTAGCGGAATTAACACAATCTCGACATTTTCAAGGTCACGTCTATTTTTATACTTTAGGACGTAAGTTTGTTGATGATAGCTATGATGTGCCTGAAGAAGCTAAACAAATCATGTATTACAGCTTGGCAATTGGCCATCATTTAGGGGTGGTTGATTGTTTAAAAGCTGTGATTGAATGCGAAGGTGATGAATATCTAACATGGATCAGCGCTTTGCCACAAGACGGTGAAGCGTTCAATAAAATGAAAGGCTATTTTGTGTTTGGCGAAATTACTATTTATCCAGAACACCTTAATATGTTAGCGCTAGCTTTTGATCGAATTGATACCTCGACTCAAAATGCGCGCTCACAGCAATTAACTCGTGATTTTATAGCAGCGCTAGGCGATATTCATCGTGAACCAACCATGTATATGATGATTCGAGGAATACGCTAACTATGTTGCAGGAAGTGAATCTGTCAACCGTGATGGGCGAAAGTGTCTCTAATGATGATGTTGATCTGTCCGTTAGCAATATCGTGCTTACCGTGGGTAATAGTATGATGGGTGATGATGGCGCAGGTCCATTATTAGCGAAAATGATCAAAGACAATCCGATTGCGAATTGGAGCGTGCTAGAAGGCGGCACAATGCCTGAAGATTGCTTGCATCTTATTCGTAAAGCACAACCGCAACGTGTGATTGTAGTCGATGCGGCAGATATCGGTGAGCAAGCTGGAGAAGTCAGGATCATAGATCCAGAAACTATCGTTGATATGTATGTAGTTTCTACTCACAGTTTGCCATTAAATTTCTTAATTGATGATCTAAAAACGTTTGTGCCTGAGGTGATTTTTGTCGGCATTCAGCCAGCGATTGTGGCATTTTCATTTCCGCTAACTGAGATGGTGCAAACCGCCGTTGAAACCATTTATCAACGTTTACCTGAGTGGCAAAGCTCAGGTGGTTTTGAGCATTGTTAATGCTGCTTAGCACTGTCGATAAATAAAAAGTGTCGAAGGGTGTCGATAGTCACTGACGAACAGTGTCGAACTGAGTGGCGAGGTTAATGACATTATCGACATTAATAAAAAAGGAAGTACAGCATTGCATGTGCTTCCTTTTTTTTTGATTTAATTTCAGTTAGTTAAAAATAAATTCCGCGGGTCGTTATTTTTGGTACAATTAATGCTTAAAAGGTATTGCAGCATAAGACCATGTTGCGATATATCGATATCAACAAGGTATAGACCATGAACCGGTTTGTTTTTGCAGATCCAAATCTGTGTATTGGGTGTCGAACTTGTGAAATTGCATGTGTTGTCTCGCATCAAGCGGATGGAAAATTGACGGGTGTTGCACCAAAAGATTTTTCACCACGTTTAACCTTGGTGAAAAATGCGCATGTAACAACACCCGTAATGTGCCGTCAATGTGATGACGCACCCTGCGCGCAGGTTTGTCCTAATAACGCTATCGTTTTAGAAGATGGCTATGTAAAAGTGATTCAGTCACGTTGTATTGGGTGTAAAACCTGTGTCATTGCTTGTCCTTATGGTGCAATGAATGTCGTGACAAAGATGGTTGAAGAATCAAAAGGGGCCTCGCTATTTAAGCGCATGGTACCTAAATCTCAAGCATTGAAATGTGACTTGTGTTCTCATCGTGAAGCAGGTCCTGCGTGTGTAGAAGTTTGTCCTACTAGCGCTATTCAGATTATTGAAGCTGAAACATTACAAGAAACAAGCAAACAAAAACGTGAAGCAGCTGCGCTCAATGCTGCTGTAGCGATTGTTCGCTAAGGCGCTAAGCCCTCGTTTAAATACACATTAATAACAATTATAGCCAAAAGGTTAGTATGAAAAAATCAATTGTTGTTTGTCCCTACTGTGGTACTGGGTGCAAACTAAAGTTGGTTGTCGAAAATAACAAAGTGGTGGCAGCAGAGCCAGCAATGGGTCGTACCAATGAAGGCCAACTTTGTTTGAAAGGCTACTATGGTTGGGATTTCCTCAACGATACCAACTTATTAACACCACGCCTAAAGCAACCAATGATTCGCCGTACTCGTGAATCAGCATTAGAAGCCGTGTCTTGGGATGAAGCTATTCAATTTGCTGGCGACAAGCTAATGGCAATTAAAAAGCAATATGGTCCAGATGCGATAATGACAACAGGTTCAGCCCGCGGTCCGGGTAACGAAGCCAACTATGTGATGCAAAAATTCGCAAGGGCGGTGATCGGAACCAACAATGTTGACCACTGTGCTAGGGTGTGACACGCACCATCAGTCTCCGGTCTGGAGACAACAGTAGGTAATGGCGCAATGAGTAACGCTATTCCCGAAATTCAACTTACTAAATGCTTACTCATTTTCGGTTACAACGCGGCTGATTCTCACCCAGTTGTAGCACGACATATTCTTAAAGCCCGTGCAAATGGCGCTAAAATTATTGTATGTGACCCACGTAAGATCGAATCTGCGCGTGTTGCTGATCAATGGTTAGCGTTAAAGAACGGTTCGAACATGGCACTCGTTAATGCGTTAGCGAATGTGATTATCGAAGAAAACTTATACGACAAATCTTTCGTTGAAAATAACACTGAAGGTTTTGCTGAGTTCCGTGAAATTGCTTCGCGTTATACTCCAGAGTCTGTAGAAGAAATCACAGGTCTTAGTGCTGCAGATATTCGCATGGCGGCACGCACATATGCTGCGGCACCTGAAGCGATGATTCTATGGGGTATGGGTGTTACTCAGTATGGCCAAGCGGTTGATGTGGTTCGTGGTTTAGCTGGCTTAGCACTGTTAACTGGTAACTTTGGTCGTCCAGGTGTTGGTTGTGGTCCGGTTCGTGGTCAAAACAACGTTCAAGGCACCTGTGATATGGGTATGCTACCGAATCAGTTCCCAGGTTATCAGGATGTTTTTGTTGACGAAAACCGTGAAAAATTCGAAAAAGCATGGGGCGTAGAACTATCAGGTAAGCCGGGTTACCGCTTAACTGAGGTTGGCCACAAAGCTGACGAAGGTATTTGTAAAGCGTTTTACATCTTTGGTGAAGATCCAGCGCAAACAGAAGCCGATCTTGCAGCTATGCGTGAAACCATGCGTAAGATGGAACTGGTTATTGTTCAAGATATCTTCATGACACAAACTGCTGAATTTGCAGATGTTATCTTCCCTGCAACTAGCTGGGGCGAACATGAAGGTGTATACAGTAGTGCCGATCGTGGCTTCCAACGCTTCTATAAAGCAGTGATTCCAACCGGTAATGTGAAGCCTGACTGGGAAATCTTTAGTTTGTTAGCAACGTACATGGGTTACCCTATGTCGTATAACAATACCCAAGAGATCTGGGATGAGTTACGTTCATTGTGTCCGCTTTACGCAGGTGCAACCTACGAGAAAATGGCTGATCTAAAATCTGTACAATGGCCTTGTCCAACAGAAGATCATCCAGGTACATCGTATCTATTTGAAGGTAATAAGTTTACAACACCTTCAGGTAAAGGGATCTTCATTGGTGCAGATTGGCGTCCGCCATTAGAGCAGCCAGATGCTGAGTATCCGTTAGTATTATCAACAGTGCGCGAAGTTGGTCACTATTCTTGTCGTTCAATGACAGGTAACTGTGCTGCGTTGCAAACACTAGCGGATGAACCAGGTTATGTGCAAATGCATCCGAATGATGCCAAAGCATTGGGGATCGATGATCAACAATTAGTTTGGGTATCATCTCGTCGTGGTAAAATTATCTCACGCGCTAACTATAATGATCGTGTGAATAAAGGTGTGGTTTACATGACATACCAGTGGTGGATTGGTGCTTGTAACGAATTAACCATTGAACATGTGGATCCAATTTCAAAGACGCCTGAATTTAAATATTGTGCTGTGAAAGTAGAAAATATTGATGATCAGCCGTGGGCTGAAAATTATGTACAAACTGAGTACAGTAATTTGAAAGCACGCTTGAAAAACCATGTTGCAAATGCGTAATTATATTATTTAAATAAGACCTATTTCGTTTTATTTATAATGTATAACGCATAAATGAAAATAAGGTTTCCAAGATAAAATGTTGCTTATTTTTTATCTTGGTGCCTTATTTATTTTTTTATGAAAATAATCGCACTGATTTAATTTTTAGCTCAATAACTTAATAATATTGTTACTTTTATTTTAGTGATGCTATTGTTAGTAATTATTGATTGATATGGATCAATACTTAGTTATTAAAATACTTGAGAATTGTATAACAAATACTTGAGTTATTATTCACGATTTAAGTCATATTATCAGCAAGAGTTAATGTCAAGATGGAAAATTTTGAAAGCGATTTAATGATCTTTTCTAAAGCATTATTGTCGATTAATGATATATCAGGTGTAATAAATTTTTTAAATAATGAAAGTTTGTTATTCATCGATGCCGATCGTGTTAATATTATTTTAAAAGATGATATAAATGCTCAATCAATATTATACTACCAAGATGCTAATAAAAACTTCCAACGTTATGATTATTCAGAAGATAATCTAAGTCTTCATCATGTTGTGTCGTGTGAGTATAGTCATTATATTAATGGCGAGGAACTTTATCGAACATTTCCTCAATTATCTATCCATCCGGCATACACTAATATTCAAACTTATTGTAAAATACCGCTGCTAATAGCAAATCAGCAATTAGGAGCAATTGAATATATTAATCTCCGTTTACCGAGTTATGATGATGTAGAAAAACAATTTAAGCTGTTCAATAATATGGTTGCTGCAATGATCGAACATATTCTTGAGCATCAAATTGCTTCATCGTTAACGCAACAATTAAGTAATGAGCATAAGGATTATCAATTTTTAGTTGATATTACTAATGCTGTTATTAATCAAAGTTCAAAAAAAGAGCTGATTGGATCGCTATTACGCTTTTTATATCAACGATTTGGAATGAATGAATTATCAATCATTCAATCTCAAGATGGCCATTATAATCAATATTCTGGTGGTGGTATTGAAGGTGAAATTGATTATCAATGCCATTTTTTTACTGATGACAGCATGATTAAAAATGCGGTGGAAAATAATAAAGCGGTTATTTTAACTGCGGCTGATATTTATACCTTAAGACACGATGATAATAGTCCTTACTTTTCAACATTGGCAAAAAGTGCTTGTGTCATACCAATGATATTTCGCGGTGTAACCATTGGTTATATTTGCTATGTCAAAGCGATTGAAAGCCAATTTGAGCCAAGTGAGATTGAATTATTTAAACAAATATCAGCACGAGTGGCATTAGCAATGCACAGTATTAAAGTGCACCAATCTGCGATTCCACATCGTTCTCAAACAAAATTCATTAGCATCGAAGATAGCTATGATGAACACGCTATTTTTGATGACATTATTAGTCAAAGTGAAGTGATGAATAAGGTGCTAGAGCAGGTTGCTTTAGTTGCCAGTTGCGATAGTACGGTATTGATTTTAGGTGAATCTGGCACTGGTAAAGAACTAATTGCACGCGCCATTCATAAAATGAGTCACCGTAGTAAAACCGATATGGTAAAGATGAACTGTGCTGCGATACCAAGTGGTTTGTTTGAAAGTGAATTATTTGGTCATGAGCGTGGTGCATTTACAGGAGCGGTTACTCAACGTGTTGGTCGGTTTGAGCAAGCCCATAAAGGTACACTATTTCTTGATGAAATAGGTGATATGCCTTTGGAATTACAGCCTAAATTATTACGTGCATTACAAGAAAATGAAATTGAGCGAGTAGGTAAAAACCAGCTTATCAGTGTTGATGTACGCATTGTGGTGGCTACTAATGTCAACCTGCTGCAAATGGTACAGCAGAAGCAATTTCGTAATGACTTATATTACCGTTTGAATGTTTTCCCGATTGAAATACCGCCATTGCGTGAACGAGCAGAAGATATTCCGTTATTAGTAAAACATTTTACCCGTGAACTCGCGAAAAAAATGGGTAAAAACATTACCTCTATTGCCGCTGAAGATATGCATATTATGCAGCAATTTCCATGGCCGGGTAATGTACGTGAATTGCGTAACGTGATTGAGCGTTCAGTTATTTTAACGCGAGGCCATGTACTTAATGTACCTACACAGGAACTGGTTTCGTCGTCATCTATATTGACTAATGCAACTGTTGAAGCTGTAGAACAAGATACGGTATTACCAGCAACAGTTAAATCACCGTCACCGGTGATAGATAAACAAATGATAGTGGATGCTTTAATTCGTTGTGGCGGTGTTATTGCCGGCCCCAATGGTGCTGCTAATCAGTTAGGGTTAAAGCGAACCACCTTGTTATCGCGCATGCAAAAAATGGGTTTGAATAGCCAAGATTTTCGATTAATTAACTGAATATTATAAATAAAAAATATCATCATAGATGAGTAAAGGAAAAAGATGTTGAACACCTTCGAAGCGTTACCGGAATCAATGTTTTGTAATGCGAGTGAACGTCCTATTGTACGTTACCGTAAAGGCAAAACTGATTGTAATGAGCTTGATTACATCATTGAAGAAACACCGGTTGCAATAGCTTTTAATGGTGTTGCTTACACAGTAATGATGTGTACCCCCAATGATTTAGAACAGTTTGCAATTGGTTTTTCGTTATCTGAAGGGATCATTGACCATCATCGTGATATTCATGATATCGATATGATACCAACCTGTGACGGTATCAATATTAATGTCACCATTGCTAATCGTTGTGTGGCACGTTTACAACAAAAGCGTCGTTCACTTGCTGGGCTGACAGGTTGTGGCATTTGTGGCGAAGAAAAATTAGAAACGGTATGTCGAGCGCTTAATCCAGTCCCATCATCAGTGGAGTTTGATTTAGGTTTTCTTGACCCTGTTTTGCAACAATTATTGCGTAAACAGCAATTAAATCAGTTAACTGGTTCTGCTCATGCGGCGGTATATATCAACCAGCAAGGTCAAGTAGAAGCTATTTTTGAAGATGTTGGTCGTCACATCGCTTTAGATAAATTAGTGGGCTGTATTCATCAGCGCCAGTTAACGGGTGGTGCAGTATTAGTGACCAGTCGTGCTAGTTTTGAGATGGTTCAAAAAGCGGCAGCCGCAGGGGTTGAAGTGTTGCTAGCAATTTCTTCAGCAACCAAGATGGCTGTTGATCTGGCTGAAAAACTTAATCTGACGTTATTAGGCCATTGTCGTAATGGTCGCGCAGACGCTTATGCGCATCCTGAACGTATTACAGGGATGATTTAATAAAGCTTACGTATTGAATTTAATGCTAATAAGTGAGTCTCCTTCTTGCTTGTTGGCAATAAATCGCTCGTTAAGTCGAGGTTTGATTCTATTACATTAAGGATAAATATAAATGAAAATTAAACATGTTGTTGCCAGTGCATTTACTCTTTTTTCACCTTTCGTTTTAGCACATCCAGGCCACATTGGACCTCATACAACAACGGGTTTTATGACTGGTTTTGTTCACCCATTTACAGGTCTTGATCACTTATCAGTAATGATTGGTGTGGGTCTATTAGCAGCATTAATGGGGGGTAAAGCGGTATCACGTTTACCAATGGCATTCATTGGTATTATGGTTGTTGGGGGCGCATTAGGTGTTGCTGGTATGGTATTACCAGGCATTGAAATGGGCATTGCTTTATCAGTGATTGGTATGGGCGCAATGTTATTAGCTGGCGGTCGTCTGTCTGAAAAATTGGCAACGGGGCTAGTGATGGCGTTTGCATTATTCCATGGCATGGCGCACGGTATGGAAATGCCGCTTGATGCACAAGCAATGGAATACTTTACTGGTTTTGTGTTAGCAACTGCAATCTTACATGTATCAGGCATTGCATTAGGTAAATTAGTCATGACTTCAGCTATCAACCAACGTGTAATGCATGTGGTTGGCATTGTTATGGCAGCCTTTGGTGGCGTATTAATGCTGTCGTAATTTAGCTGGATAATCACAGTGAAAGACAACTTTGCACGACAATATATTCATATTACCGGCATTGTACAAGGGGTCGGTTTCCGCCCCTTTGTCTACCAACTGGCGTTGCAATATGCGCTTGTTGGGTGGGTAATTAATGATTCAGAAGGGGTAAAAATTGAGGCGCAAGGTAATATTGAAAACCTTGAACGTTTTATTACCTCACTTGAGCAACAAGCACCGCCTTTAAGCCGAATCGATGATATAACAGTTATATCACTCTCGTTGTGGCAATCTTCTGAAAAGCCAGCTCTATTTAGTATTGAGAAGAGTCAGCACTGTGACAGCACTACGGTGTGTGTTTCTCCTGATCAAGGGCTTTGTCATGCCTGTAAACAAGACATTGCAAATCCTGCCTCACGTTATTATCGCTATCCTTTTACCAACTGCACCCATTGTGGTCCTCGTTACAGCATTACTCGTGCTTTACCCTATGATCGGGTTACGACTAGCATGGCAAGTTTTGCATTGTGTCATGATTGCCAACAAGCATATGAAAACCCATTGGATCGTCGTTATCATGCACAGCCAATAAGCTGTAATGTCTGCGGACCGTGGACACGGTTTATTGATTATCGTGACGACGCAATAGTCGATGTCGAATTAACTCAGCAAGTGGCGATTAATCAGTTAGCGCAACGCCTTCAAGCTGGTGCGGTAGTTGCGATTAAAGGGCTCGGCGGTTTTCATCTTGTGTGTGATGGCACCAATACTGATGCTGTTGCACAATTACGTCATATTAAGCATCGTCAACAAAAGCCATTAGCAGTCATGGTTGCAGATATAGACACTGCACAACAATTAGTTACTGGTAATGTAATTGAATGGCAAGCATTAGATTCTCAAGCTCGTCCTATTGTGTTAATGCATAAGTCTCACACGATAGATTGTGGCGAATCAACGATTAACCTTGCTGATAATGTTGCACCTCATGTGCCTTACTTAGGAGTAATGTTGCCCTATACTCCGCTGCATTATTTATTATTTGCCGCATTGGAAAAAAATAACACCGCAGCGATATTGGTTATGACCAGTGCTAATGTTTCTGGTATGCCAATTGCGACTGAAATAGAGCAAATTGAACAGCAATTCTCAGGCATGATTGATAGCGTACTTGATCATAATCGGCCTATTGTTCATGCCTGTGACGACAGTGTCGTACATTATGCGGGTGAAAAAATACGTACATTGCGAATGGCGCGTGGTTATGCCCCTTATAGTCACTTTGGTCATCAAGCTGAGACAATAACCTTAGCACTTGGTGCTCAGCAGAAATCAACTATCGCACTTGCGTTACCTAAGCAATGGGTTTTATCGCCTTATATAGGTGATCTTAATAACCTTGATACTGAACAGCGCTATCAACAAACAGTGGCTGATCTGCAGCAGTTATATCAGGTGACCGCTGAGCAAATTGTGTGTGATAAACATCCGAGTTATTACTCCACAGCGTATGCAAAACAGCTGATTACTGCGACTGAAATGCCAGTAAACCGACTTCAGGTTCAACATCACCATGCGCATATTTTAGCGGTAATGGCAGAGTTTAATCTTACTGAACCTGTGTTAGGTTTTACTTTTGACGGTACGGGTTGGGGGGATGATGACACAGTGTGGGGAGGGGAAGTATTACTTGCATCATGCCAAGACTACCAACGTATTGGTAAATTACGACCTTTCCGTCTTATTGGTGGTGAACAAGCAATCAAACAACCAGCACGGCTATTATTTGCGATGTTACTTGAGTGCTATGCGCTTGATGATATTAAAGCGATGCAATTAAGTGCCTTTTCAACATGGACAGAAGCACATTTTAATAATCTGCATCAGCTATGGCAAAGTGGCAGTCGTTCTCCCTATACCTCTTCAATTGGTCGACTGATTGATGCTTGGGCTTGCTTATTAGGGTTAGTTGATAAGGTTAATTACGAAGGTCAATGTGGGCTGCTATTGGAACAAGCGGCGAAGCAGAATATCTATCATATTCCATTATCATTTCAGATTTCAGCGGCTGGTATCATTGATTGGCAGCCTTTATTTACACATGTATTGCCTTTGGTGAGTGATGTCAGTGACGAGCGACGTCAACCATGGATTAATAGTTTGGCACACAGTATGTTGATGGCGATTGCAAAAATGATCGCGACTATAGCAAAACAATATCCTAGTCATGCGGTAGTTCTTGGTGGCGGAGTGTTTCAAAATCGGGTGCTGGTCGATCATATTTATCGCCAATTTTCGGAACACTCACAGCCGCTTTATTGTGGTGAAAAGTTACCGTCTAATGATGGTGCTATTGCTGCAGGACAATTGTGGTATGCGCTACATCACCAATCTATTAAGTCACCGAGCGAATCACAGGAAGCGTAATAATGCATGAGTTATCACTGAGTATAAATACGGTTGATACCGTGGTAGAACAGGCTAAAAAACAAGGCTTTAAGCGCGTGACAAGTGTGACATTAGCCATTGGTACACTGTCATGTATTGAACCTCAAGCATTAGCTACGGGGTTTGAATTTGCTAGCCGTGGCACTATTGCCGCAGACGCTCAATTGAAGATTGAATCTGTTGCGGCTCGAGTATGGTGCTTAGATTGTCAGCAACATGTAGCAATTCCAGAACGTGGTGTTAGTTGTCCACGCTGTCAGGGCTATCAATTAAAAGTTGAAGCTGGCGATGAATTAATGATTAAACATATCGAGGTTGAGTAATATGTGTAACGTATGCGGTTGTGGAGATAGCCGAATTGAAGGTCACTCTCACGAACATTCTCATGATCATAGCCATGATGATCACCATCATCCACATCAGCATAATGATCACCATCATGCCGTGACGGATGTACCACAGTCAGTAGTGATCCATCATCATTATCATCATCAGGGTGATGTTCATCATCATGTTCATTATACGTTACCTGTAGGTGCTATGCCTCAGCAAGCAACGCATGGACATCATCATGAGCATGAAACTAATCATCAACATCAACATCAACATTCACATGATCATGCCCATGATGGCGATAATCATCATACGCACCATCAACCGGAGCGTTTGAATAGTGGTGATCTTCATTATGGTAAGGGTGAAGCTGAAGTCCATGTTGCAGGTGTTTCACAACGGCAACTACTCACACTAGAAATGGATATATTAGGTAATAATAATCAACTAGCAGCTCATAACCGTGAGCATTTTATTGAAAACCAGCAATTGGTGCTAAATTTAGTCTCAAGTCCAGGTTCTGGTAAAACAACATTGTTAACCGAAACATTGATGCAATTAAAAGATCACTGTGCTTGTGCTGTGATTGAAGGTGATCAACAAACCACTAATGATGCTGATCGTATTCGTGCAACGTCAGTACCTGCGATTCAAGTCAATACTGGTAAAGGCTGCCATCTTGACGCTCAAATGATCCATGATGCTTATCATCAATTGGCAATTAACCAACCTGGCTTTTTGTTTATCGAAAATGTGGGTAATTTAGTCTGTCCTGCCAGTTTTGATCTTGGTGAAGCATCTAAAGTTGCTATTTTATCGGTGACTGAAGGTGAAGATAAACCACTTAAATATCCAAATATGTTTGCAGCTGCAGATTTAATGATCATTAATAAAATCGATTTGCTGCCTTATGTTGATGTTAATATCGATGATTGCGTTGCTAATGCACGTAAAGTAAATCCTGAAATTCAAGTGATTAAGCTGTCAGCTAAAACTGGAGAGGGTATGGATGCATGGCTCAATTGGTTAACTGAAAATCGTCAGCAATTGTAATTAATGACTGTATTTTTGTAAGAATTAATATGCTGTATATATCGATATTATATATACAGCTTTTTTAATATTTTTATTCAACATTGATATTGAAGAATAATAAGTGATAGTGTTCAAAAAAACGTTTAAATAGCTAAATTAGTACTATCATTTTTTTTATTTATCTATAAAATCCCGCGCACATTGCTAACAGAGCTTAAGCGCGTACTTGCGTAATGTCTCTTATTAGCGACAATTTTGACGATAAATAACGTAAGTAGCCAATGAAAACACACTCCTTTGTTGCAGCAGCAGTACTACTATTATCTGGCTGTGATATCACCACTGAAACACGTCAACCGCCAACGGTTAAAGATATTGAAATGTGCCAACAGCGTATTGCGGTGAAAACCAATTACTCAGTAACAGCAATGTCTGATAATCAGTTAGATAATAAATCTAAGGATAACCGTGGTTGGGTATATGTAAATTATCAAAAAGATAATAATCGGGGATACCTAAAATTTCGATGTAACTCAAGTTATGTCGAAGTCTGGGCGGCAGGTGCTGCAATGTGGACTGGTTTATAAGTGATTTTTAGATGCTCATACTAATATTAGTATGAGCATTTTTTATGCGTGTTCGTTACTATTTAAAATTGTGATGTTGTAATCAGAGTTGGAAACAGATCAGTATTTTTATAATGATACTGGATTATATATTCCCCATGGATTGGCAGCATTATAAAATAGAGTAATTCGTAGCAATTGTTCTTAACGATACTATCAATGGTTTTTAATGCTATTGCATTACTCAGTGTCATTGGAAGTTCGCAATATGGTGTTATAAATAAATAGGTATCATTTTCCACCTGAGCGACAACTTCAGTTATATCTTCTTTATTATCAAACCGTTGTGGTTTTTTATTTTTCGTTAGTGGTTGTCTAATCACACGCTGAATAACACGGTAGTATTCATATTCAGTCCAACAACATAAGATATTGCCAAATAATGCGATAGCTTGTTTCTCGATTTCAATGTAATAAGGAGCAAGGCTATCTAGAGGCACAATGCCATTAATAGATTGTGCATAATCACTTGTAATGCACTGATAAAGATTATCTGTTTGGTATGGCATTAAGTGATTAATGGTTTCTATTCGCGCATTGACTAATGTAGAAAAGAAGTCAGTATCGTCATGCAAATGGATATGCTCATCAATAAATTGGAGAAAGTTGTGTTGTATTGTTGATTGATGAGTGCATGTAGAAATAACTGAACTCATGATTACATTGGTGTGCATCGCATAATATACTCGATAAAAAAATGACCAATGAATTGTAATTAATTCATTAATCAAATAATGCATGGTGATGTATATACTGTGATAGTTATCAAATAAAACCAGCCACTATTTTAGCATTTGGGCATTATGTTCCATTTTGGTATTTTTGGTTGTCATTCAATGTTCTTGTGGTATTTGTTGCAGATGTTTTTACTTATTTCATGGTAAGGTTTTATAAAATATTGCTGGTTTACTTCAATGGCTCTTACTTTTTTAAATCAAAATCGACACTAAGATCTATGATGTCAGTCGCAAAAAATATGCACTATTAAATATGGCATAATTTTTATTTGTGATCAGCCCTGATTGGTTTTTATTTAAAATTTTCATTGCTCGATTTGTCGTTATTATATTGCGATGTTTTTAAAAAGTAATGCCATAAGATTTAATATTTGGTCAAAACAATGTCATGCAGGTATTGTTTATTTTATTGATGTTAAAGGAATAATATGAGTAAATTTTTTTGGCTTGCTTGGGTTTGTGTCACACTATTACCTATCCATGCTAAGGCGTCTGAGTGGAATTCATCAGGTATTGATGGCCATTATGTTTTATCATCGTTGATTGATGAGCAACAGGGGCAGAGAAAAGTTTTATTTTCATTGTATAAAGCCAAGTATAACAATAATGGCTTTGAGCGTTTTTTAAGCCAATGTAATAAAAATGGTTTTGATAAAACGGTATCAATGACCATAAACGGTCAAAAAGTACAAATGGATAAGATTTGTCGTAGAACAGAAGATAGTAAAAATTATTGGGTATATACGCCAACCACCAATGAGGGATTGGCATTTTTAATTACACAATTTAAATATACTGAAACGGTTAATATCCATAAAGTATTTGTTAACATTTATAATCAAAATACAGATTTGAATTTTAGGATCTCAGCTAAAGGTTTTGCGCAATCATGGAATAAATCAAGTCAAATACTTTAATGGTGCAAGTGTAATTTGATTATATTTAAGAGGCGGTATCAAGAGATTGATATCGTTTTTTAGTTTTAGCAAATAGAGTGGAGCGGATAACGGGAATCGAACCCGTGTCATTAGCTTGGGAAGCTAAGGTAATACCATTATACGATATCCGCTATGTATATTAACAATAAACATTTGTACGGTTGTGGTCAAGATAATCGACTGTTTAATCTAGGATTTATACGAAAGATGAATAAATTGCGCTATTATAAATAGTGGTTGTTTAAAATATCAACAATTGCTATTTAAAACGATGAGTAAGTGAAACCGTGAAATCCTGTTTATTTTTATAGTATACATAACCAATATTTATGCCTGTATCTATTAGGTGGCTTTGCACTCTACAGTTACCATGGATTTATGTAACAAAATGCGTATATCGAATGATATTTATATTCATAATATTTGATATGACTTAGAATGCACCCACATAAATGTCATCACTACATGAAGCAATACCATGCAGTGATTTCATGTTACTTTTAATGCATTCTGAAGTATTAATAATGAAGTTAAAAATAACCCCATCGAGTTTAGCGATAGTCACTGCCTTATTATTAATATTAGTCGCGATTGAATTGTTTTTTTTAAACGAAAAAAAACAAATAGAACTACAAAATAATCAAAAAAATTTAGCTTTAGAGCTATGTGTATCAAAGATTATTAATAATGAAATTAATGATATGGTTATAAGCTTAAAAACATTTAATTCTTTATTTAAATTAAATAATTATAATCCATCTAAGTTTGAATCATTAGCGAAAGAGATAATCGCAATAAATAATACCATTTCAGAATTACAATTTGCCACAAGGGATAATTAAAATGACGTATCCTCATTCAGACGTTAATTCACCCATTGGGCATAATTTAAATCGTTTAAAGAAAAGAAAAAAGGGTGTCTCATTATCAATTAAAAGTAAAAATTTTACTTTAATTGGTCCGGTTAAATTAATTCAAAATGATAAGTTAGCATTTATATTAAGATTACCTATTTTTGATAGTAATATGAACTTCTCTGGTTTTATTATTGCGATTAGTGATATTAACTCTTTTGCTAATAATTTGAATTTTAAAAGTTTGTTTTATAAGGTTGAAGGTTTTAATCCTGATGGTGAAATACTAACAATTTTTGATAATCGTCCCAATAAATCAGGCGATATTGTTAATGTTTTCAATGTTGGTGTTCCTAATGGTCAGTTGGTTTTTTCAAGATCAAAGATTGACGATAATAGTTTTAAATTGAATATTATTCGTGGTTTTTTGTATTTAATTGTTGGTGCTTTTTTGTTTTATATTTATAAGCGGGAGCATAAGTTAATATTAAAAAACAGGCTGATTATTGATAGCAATAATATGTTAAAGCAGGTTTCTTTTACGGATGAACTCACGAAGGTTGCTAATCGCAGATATATGAATGAAAAAATAGAGATTATATTTTCAGCTGATATTCCTTTAACGCATAGCCTTGCTTTTTTAGATATAGATCATTTTAAAAAAGTGAATGATACTTATGGCCATGATGCTGGTGACGAGGTTCTAAAAATATTTGCTGATATCTGTATTAATAACATACGCTCTACTGATGTGTTTGCTCGTTGGGGAGGAGAGGAGTTTATATTATTTATGGATGACACCAATAAAGATCAGGCAGAAGAAGTCTGCTTACGTATTTTAACTGCTATTGAGCAACATCCTTTCTTATTTGGAGATCACACTATTCGTATTACGACCTCAATTGGGTTAACAGAATTTTCACCACCTAATGATCAAATAGAAGCGGTACTAAAGCATATCGATAAAGCACTGTATTGCTCTAAAAAGAATGGTCGAAACTGTATTACTATTCTATAAACAACAACAGTATTAACTGTGACATAACAGTTAATACTTCCAATAGCGCATATTAGATTGATAGTAAACGAGACATGGCAATTGCATTTGAGCCGTAACTTATAGGCACTTTAAGCGAGTTATCAGTAATGAAATCAAATTTCTGCCAAAATGGAGCTGAATTTTGGACTGAAATTAATGAGGTTGATTGATAATCCATAGTCTTAAGAGTTACAAATAAGTGGTTGATTAATAAAGAAGGTAGTCCTTGTCCTTGTGATGCTGGTGTAATCGCTAAATCATGAAGATGTAAATGCGTACTATTTATGTCTTGGGTTGCTTGATTTAACTGAGGTAGAGATTTTTTATCGCAAGGATGACTAATCAGATAGCCGACAACCTGATGTTCATCATCAAGACATACAAAACATGTTTGTGGTGATATCGCTATTTTTGTTTTTAAAACAGCCATAGATTCACAATAATCATCGCCATAAGCTAATTGTTGAATACGTTCTATTTGATACCAATGCGATGACGTTATGGGGCTTAGTTTCATTTTTTTACTCTTATTGATTGTTTTCTTACTTATACATAGTGCTTTTAACCAATGCAATGCGAACACTTAGACTGTTATTCAATCATTTGTAACCAAAGTTGTATTTGCTGGTATTGTTATGTTATAACATAACTCTATTGTGGCGGTAGCGTCACTGAATGGTCTTTGTGCTAAATAATAAAAGAATAGAGTAATGATTCGTCAACAAAATCCACCAACCAGGCGCTCAAAATGTAATGATATAACATATCAAAAAAAGCCAAGCTATCAAAATTCATTATTGCTAACCGGTGTATACCAACGGAGTGCTATCGGTTTGACGATAATTACTTTGTTGTGGTGGACGCTAAGTTATTTTATTTAGGTAATAGTATGATTTCATTGGTTAATTTTACAGCCAGCTACCGTAATAATATTGCATTGGATAGCATATATTGCACCATTAATGATGGCGATTTAGTGGCTATCGTAGGTCCGAATGGTGCAGGAAAATCAACGTTATTAAAAGCACTTATGCAGCAAATAACACCGACAGCAGGCGAGGTGTGCTTAGGTAAGTACACCATGAAAGATATCGCTTATTTGCCGCAGAGTAGTCACATCGATCGTAATTTTCCAATTACTGTTGCAGAGTTCGTTTCCGCGGGGGCTTGGCGTCGTAGTTCATTTTGGCGCTGTTTTTCGCAACAAGAATCGAATCACATGGCTCAAGCATTAGAAACAGTGCAGTTGTCAGGGATGGAAACTCGTCAAATTAGTGAGTTATCAGGAGGGCAATTTCAGCGGATGTTATTTGCGCGAATGCTGCTGCAAGATGCACAAATATTATTATTAGATGAGCCTTTTGCTGCAATTGATGCACAAACATCTGAAGATTTAATGGCAGTAATAAAACGGTGTCAGCAGCAAGGTAAAACCGTCATAGCAGTCATGCACGATTTATCGTTAGTTGCTCGTTATTTTCCTAGCGCAATTTTAGTTGCTACACAGTTAGTCGCGAGCGGTGATACTAAAACAGTGCTTCAAAGTCATTATTTACAGCGAGCTGGGTATCAAGCTTATCTCACCCCTTGCTTTGATAAAATTCAGTCTTTATCGACATTAGCTCCTATCGCAATGAACGTGCAGCAGGAATGTGGTCATGACTGAGGTAATACACTTTTTAACTCAACCTTTTAGTGATTTTAATTTTATGCAGCGTGCCCTATGGGGATGTTTGTTATTAAGTATCAGTGGTACACCGATCGGGGTCTTTTTAACCTTGCGTCGAATGAGCTTAACCGGTGATGCCATGTCACATGCGATTTTACCAGGCGCTGCAATTGGTTTTTTAATTTCAGGGATATCTGTGACTGCGATGACGATTGGTGGTGTTATTGCAGGTTGCATTGTGGCTCTTTTAGCCGGTATTGCAGCACGGCATTCAAAAGCTGAAGAAGATGCAAGTATGGCTGCTTTTTATTTATTGTCTCTAGCTTTAGGTGTACTCATTATTTCTACCAAAGGCAGCAATATGGATTTATTGCATGTTTTATTTGGTTCGACATTAGCACTTAATAATGCCGCCTTGATTCTGCTGACATTAATTGCATCGATAACAGTGTTTACATTAGCTGTGCTGTATCGACCTTTGGTCATGGAGTGTGTTGATCCTGCTTTTTTTAAGACTGTTAGTAAGCTTAGTGGCGTTGCTCATTATGGTTTTTTACTGCTATTGGTGCTTAACCTCGTTGCAGGTTTTCAGGCGCTGGGCACATTAATGGCTGTTGGATTAATGATCTTACCAGCAACCATTGCTCGATTTTGGAGTGGTCGCTTAGGTGGCATGTTTATTATTGCGTTTGTTGCTTCGATTAGCAGCTGTTATGTCGGTTTAATTGTTTCATATTATTTAGGTTTTGCAACCAGTCCATCTATCGTACTGGTGATGGGAGTGTTGTATTTGTTGTCACTATTATTTGGTCGCCAAGGTGGCATTATTTTTAAAAATTGGAGTAAAAGTTAACATGACAACCAAGAATATATTACATAAAAAAGCCGTTGTTGCTGCGGTTGTATTAGGGCTAATGGCAAGTTCATCAGCGATGGCTGAAACCAAAGTGCCAGTCGTTGCCAGTTTTTCTATTTTAGGTGATTTAGTCTCTCAAGTTGGTGGCGATCATGTAGCGGTAAAAGATCTTGTCGGTATTAATGGTGATGTACATACTTATAGTCCCGCCCCGATGGATGCTGTGGCAGTAAAAGATGCACAATTGGTGGTAATTAATGGACTGGGGCTTGAAGGATGGTTACCAAGGCTAATTGAATCATCTCATTTTAAAGGTACAGAAATTGTCGCTTCAAAAGGGATCAACACGCTAACTTTAGCCGAAGAAGAGTGCGCTCATCATTCGTCAGCAAAAGAAGGCTGTCATCACCATCACCATCATGGCGTATATGATCCTCATGCATGGAATAGTGTTACTAACGTTAAAATATATGTGAAAAATATTGAAGCTGGATTGATTAAGGTTGATCCAGCACATACTAGTGATTATCAACACAACGCACAGGCTTATCTGCAAAAGTTAGATAAGCTGCAACTTGATATTCAGAAGCAGTTTGCCAAGATCCCTGCATCTCAACGAATTATCGTTACATCACATGATGCATTTCAATATTTTTCACGTGATTATGATGTGACTTTCTTAGCACCACAAGGAACTAGTACTAGTGCTGAAGCCAGTGCTGCTGATGTTGCTAAAATCATTAATCAAGTGCGAGATGATCATGTACGTGCGGTGTTTATTGAAAATATAACCGATAACCGTATGGTGGAGCAGATCAGCCATGAAACAGGTGCTAAAATTGGTGGGAAATTATACTCTGATGCATTATCAGGCCCTAGTGAACCAGCAACGTCATACATTAAGATGATGGAATATAACACCGCAACGATTGCTAATGCATTAAAATAATAGTAAACAATGCTTAATACTTCAATATTAAGCTTTAGAGTTAATAATCATCCACTAATAATAGTGGGTGGTTATTGTTAAATATAAAATAGATTAATATCATCGCTATTTATTGATTCAGTTTCTTGAAAATTATCGCGGTATAATATGAATAATAAGCAGTATATTTTTAAGAATTTTGATTCCATTTAAAAGGATTAATCCGCTTATAAAAGTTGTTAGAATGCGCAGCGGTAATTAAGATATATTATTCATTGGATTAAAGATGGTTTCATTAGTACGTTTTTTGTTGTTACCACAGCAACGATTACAGTATCGTTTGAATTTTGTACGATTTAAAATAAAAAGCACTGAAAAAACGATCCGTTATTGTGTTAGTCATGGGCTAAATAATAACCCTCAATTTTTATTGTGCTACTTAGACCGTTATTGTACCGAATTTGAAGTGCTTTATGCGCGTCAAATTGAAAATAAATCATTATAAATCAGTTGGTAAAAATACATCCTATCTGCGGTTAATTAAAACTGCTGTTCGGTTGAGATCTCATACGAAAAATCCAGTATTATAGCAGCATGTTTATTTATAGTTATTAAGTATGAAAAATCCACAAGCCATTCCTTTAGTTGATGATGTTGATACATTAACCCGACTAAAAACAGCATTTGTTGCGGGTATTTGGGCGACATTAGCCAGTATTTCTATTGGTTTTTTGTTTAAAGTTTGGTTGGCGCAGTGGGTTGCAAAAGATGATTTAGCGTTATTCAATAGTGTTATTGATATTGTGTCATTATCGTTAATATTAATGACAGGATTTCGATCATCAATGGTGGTTACGTATAGTCAAACCCATAATGATCATGACATTATAAATATATTTCGATTTAGTTTGATTGTGATGGTATTAATCACATGGGGATTAGTTTTACCTTATATAAAACACGAACTCCATATTAATGTTGGCTATTTTGAGATGGTTGGCGTTATTTTTGGTATGGGATTAAAAATATACTTTACCAATTTAATTGCTATGTACCGTTTATATGATGTGTCAAATAAAGTCACTTGGATTGAGCCGACCTCTAACGTTATTACCTTTATTAGTTGTTATTATATTTTCCATTTTAGCGCATTAGCCTCACTTTTTTACAGTGTGATGGTCTCTTCATTGATTGTTGCTCACTTCATGTATTGGAAGCGCAGAAAACAAATTGCCACCAAACCATTAACAACGGTTCAGCTAGATCCGAATATGCGTAACTATGTGCGTAAAAGTTTCACCGCATCGTTAGAAGCTGGAGCAAGTATTCTAATGATTTATGCGGCTGTTTTGCTGACGATCACCCATTTTAGTCTGGATGAATTAGGTGATTTTCAAGTCGTTGTAAGGCCTATTTTCACTTACATGACAATGTTATTTGTATTTCCTATTTATCGATTTGTATTACCTGAATTATCTCAAAGTGTCCGTAAAGGGGAACATGCTCAAATACGCGCTATTCGGCGTTGGGTGTATCGGTTAGCGATTATTGTAAGTACGATTTTTTTCTTAGTGATGTTAGTTGGCGGTAAAGAGATCATTGGGTTTATTTTTCCGGCTCAATATCAAGGTGCTGAAATTGTATTATTTCACTTTTCGATCTTCTTTATTTTCATGATGCTTAATGCATACCAGTTGGCATATATAAAAGCCCATGGGAAATTTACCTTAAGTTTAATGATTCGCCTAAGTGGTATTGTCACTTTAGTTGTTAGTTATTATTTGTTGGCATTATTTACCGCTAACGTAGTAGCAATTATTGTTGCGTTAGGCTTAGGTTATATGATGATGTTTATTTTATCGACTATTGCTGAGCAGCAAATTTTACGTGACTATCGACGCCAAGGTATTGCGGTTGATTAAGCATGATATCAGTGAAAAACATTAGTGCATTAGCGCTATAAATTACACAAAAAGGTTGAGTGGCAATGATAGCCACTCAACCTTTTTTAAATGCTAAAGTAAAAAATAACTTTATAGCACTGGCGACATACCATAGCTGTGGCCATTAAGAAGTAACAAGCCTAATAATACTAATAATATACCTCCAATGAGTTTGATGATAATACTGGTCATGGTGCGCTGACGTTGATTGGTGGCTAAATAGCGACTAACAATCTTTTTACCAGATAAGGTCAGTAATGCGATTCCAGATGTAGTAAGCGCCGTACCTACTGCCATTAAAATTGCACTGATAACTCCAAGCCAATAAAGACCGACCATATTGGCAAATAACAGTACTAAAATAGCACCGGTACAAGGTCGAATACCGATACTGAATACAATCACAATGTATTCACGTAAGCTAGCAGCACTATTGATTTCATCAGCATTAGCGAAGTGTTTATGACCACAACCGCAGTTATCACCATGATCATGATGGTGGTGATGTTGTGCCGTTCTAAGTTGCCATGCTTGCTTTAAGCTGCGATAAATAACAATCGCGCCTAGTAATAGCATTGCCATAAAGCTGTAACTAATAAATTGATCTGCAGCATCGTTAACTTGGCGCATTGATGATTTAAAAAATACCAATAGAATGCTAACAAGTGTAATCGCAACAATAGCTTGTACAAATGCTGAAACTACCGTCATTATCAAACTGGCTTTTATTTTTGCAGGGTTAGTAGCAAGGTAAGTGGTGACTATCATCTTGCCATGGCCGGGGCCTAAGGAATGAAAGATACCGTAAAGAAAGCTCAGTCCTGCTAATGAATAAGCAGCGGTTATGTTTTGCTGGGCATCATAAAGTAAATCACTGAGCTGGCCATTAATATCGCGTTGCCATTTAATGCTAGTCATTAACATTGCTGGCCATTGTAGCCATAAATAATAACCACTACCGAGAAATAACAGTAATACAATGGTTCGAGTTAACCAAGAGATTGGGGCTGGGTTAATATCTGAATGGTGATGATCACATGCTGTGCTATGACCATCATGGTTGTGTTCTAAATGATGATGTTCACATAGATGGTGGTGTTCATTGGGCTCATGCTGATTGCAGCACGAAGAGGCAGCAGTATTATTTGCCTCTGAGATTGAGTTGCAGCCGGGTTTCATTCGGAAAATCCTAAATCAATGCTATTTAGTGGAAGGCAAGGCATTGTCGACATTGCAGTACAGTTTAACTGTTTGGGTAAATACCTGACCTAATTTATCATCAGGATCAGGGCTTTCATCGGCAGGAATCGACATTGCATACGTAACTTGTTCGGGGGTTGGATGTGGCTCGATAAGTTTAAAGCTACAGGTTTTGGCTAATTCAGGTGACAGTACAATGTCACTTTTGTTACCCCATGACATATCGACATAATAACTTGGTTCAAAGATTAACAATTTAAGTGAATCTTTGGTGACTGTTTTCGGTCTTGCCAATGGAAGCTCAAATGTTAGCGTCGCTTTTGCTCGCGGTTTTATTAATTCACCGCCCGCTGGAATATGGTATTTAATTGGGGTTTCGTTATCATAGAAATAAGTAAAATAATGCGCGTTTTTCATGTTTTCCATCACTGATGCAGCAATGTTTTTCAAGGTTTTTTGTTTATTCTTCGGTGACATATCTTCGCCATCAAGCATATAAGCGGTGGTCATGGCATCAAATGTCCACACCATTTTAAACCCTGTGATTTGATTATTACTTCCTTCAATATAGGTCTTCATATCAATCCATGAATGAGGATGTGCTTGACTGGTTATTGGTGATAACGCAGCAATTGATAACATAAAACCGCAAAGGATATTCCTGCGCATGTAAAACTCCATATTCATCATGTGATGAGTGCAAACAGTAAGGGGATAATTAGCTCTGAAAATGTAATGTTATAACATAGAGCTATTGATTGATCTAGGTGAACAATAACTGATTATCGCGTATTTTGAATTGAAATTTAAACCGAAGCTTGATTGATAGTTTAAATAAAGAATATTGCGAAATTGAGCTGCTAAATGAGTATTTATTAGCAGCTCATTATTGGAAGAGTGACGATCAATTATTGCCGTCTAAAATAAAGTCAGGTTTGATGAGTCGCTGGCAAAGAGACAATAATTGTTGCTGTTCTTGTTGATTTAGCGGCGCATAATAATCTGCAGTTATTGTTTTTATCGTAATATCTGCTTGTAGTTTAACCTGTGATCCTTTGGAAGTAAGAGCTAAATAACGGGCTTTTTTATTGTGTTCACTTTTTTTAACTGTAATCAAATCACGTTTAATGCAATTATCGATTAATCGTTTAGTGACAGAACGTTCACGCTGTAATGCTTCTGCGACCGCCTGTTGAGGGATCTCACCTAAATGATCGAGTACTCGTAGTGCGCCGAGCATTTCAAGTGTGATATCAAATTGGGTATTTAATGATTGATTAGCGATAGTTCTAAATTGTTTATAAGTGAGCCCAAGCGTAAAGCTCAAACTATTATCCAATTCTGGTATATTGGTCACTACTGGTTGCATTAGGCTCTCTTTGGTAAACGTAATAAATGAATCAAATATAATATACCTAAAGTCACTGCGAGTTCCCAGCCACGTAAAAAAGTACTGTTGAAATTTAGAGCACTGTTACCAATATAGAGTTGGATCGGCAATACCGTAGCTAAAATCGCATCAGCATGAATATCACGATCAATGCCTTTACTGGATGTCATCATTAGTGCTAATCCAAAGATAAGTCCACCGAGAATAATGGCATAGTAAGAAATAATATTTTGATGGCCAAGCATGAGCACTGAAAAAATTAGTGCGATCATACAGCCGCTAACTTGAGTGATAAACCGTAATTTTATGGTCTTAATATAGTTAGTTCGATTTATTTGAGTTGCTGCCGCAATGACAGGAACCAAGCAAAACGTTGCAGATATTAAATCTACCATCATTAAAAAACCGACGCTGATGCCTAATAATGTAAGAGTAATAAAGCGATGTTTATAACTAATAGTTAGTGTCGGCATCGGTGGTATTGGTTGTTTGGGCTGTATAACAGGCAGCAGCCATATCATGGTTTTTGCAACGCAAGCAGTGATCACCATAGCTAATAATATTTCATGGATCCTCATTGGCATATTCATGTCGGTATGCTGTGCAAAAATAATGATTAATATCCAATTAAATGTCGGCATTAATAATTGATTTAATTTGGCTGGAGTCGTTGCACGGCGGCGCATAAAATCAAAAAAGAATAAACTAATGGTCCAAATAATAAACGGATGATCACTAAAGAGATTACTGATTACCACAGCTGCACTTGCTGCAAAAAAGGTTGGTAAAAACATCGTAGCGATACCAGACCATGAAAACTGACGGCCTTTGGTCATCAAAATAGTCGGGTAAAGAGCAAAATAAACTGGGGAAGCAAAATTCGCAAGTTTACCAATGAGCATACAAATTGTGATAGTTAGTGCAATACGCAGCGCACCATTAACTTCATTTTTACTCAACTTCATGACAAGCTACCATTTAATAAACATAGTGAAACAGCGCGACTAATTTTATCCATACTTTGACAATGGTATTGATGATTGGATTATCACTTTGAACCATAACGCTCGCACGGGCACCTGAAATTAGAGCTGAATCAAGATCGTTAACCTGAATTCGAGTCCGAATTTTTTGCAGCTCACGGATCCAATGCTTATCGTTTGTTACAGTCGACAGTTGATTATTTGGATTTTCCGCATCAAATTCAGCCCGATCTTGGCTGCTGATGGTGCCATTAAAAACCTGTCCAGGTAGCGCATCAAAAGCAATATATACTGGTTGCTGTGGTTGAAGGTGTGCCATGCCTTTTTCATTAAAATCAGCACTGAGCCAAGCATTGTTTTGATTAACAATAAATAAAGCGGGCGTACCTTTCGTTATATAACTACCTGCTTGTAATTGTAAATTAGTAATAGTGCCACTTGTTTGTGCTATCACCGTCGTATGCGCGAGATCCAATTGGGCTTGAGCGAGTTTAGCTTGTGCTAATGCTACTGCTGCATTATTCGTTTTTCCGTTAAGCAGTGCTTTTATACGTAAAACATCGGTCTTAGCGGCTTGATAAGCGCTTTTTGCTACTGCGGCTTGCGTTTGTGCATCATCAAATTGTTGTTGTGTTACTAAGCCTTTATTAATCAGTTTTTTAAACCGATTCAGTGATGTTGCAGCGTTATGTGATTGTAGTTGGCGCTGTTTCAATAATTGATTTGCAGTCGCTAATTGCTGCGTTTGCGCGCTATAGTTTTGATCAGCCTGAGCTAAATCTGCTTGTGCTTGACGGACAGTGAGTGCATAAGGGGTTGAGTCAATCGTAAACAATTGTTGTCCTTTGTTGACTGTTTGTCCATTTTTAACATCAACATGTGTAATAACTCCTGATACTTGCGGTGAAATATTAGCAACAGCACGGTATAAAGTTGATTGAGTGGTAAAAGGTGCCACGTTATCACTAATAAGTAAAAACAGCGAAAAACAGCCGACGATCGTCAGAACGACATAAATAATATATTGATAGATTTTCTCTTTCATTTTTTTGTTACCTATACAACAAAGTGGGGTTAATTTACACCCACTTTGTTGTACTGGCAACAAAAAAACAAACGAATTTATAACGCTATGATTTAATAAGATCTATTCAGTGGTACAGATAAGTAAGATCATGTCAAAAAATAGCTTTAAGATAAAAATTCAAAAATCAGTTAGAATATAATTATGAGCGATATATTTAGTGATTTAGATTTGAAGTAATGGTTAACTTTCTATTCATTGGTATGATCGTGACAAAATTAGCAGCAATTGATGAGAACAATACATAATGAAAAAACAGTTATTTACTGCAAGTTTACTCTTACTTTTAAGTACCTCTGTCTTTGCCGATACAGCAGACACAAAGTTACCGATAGAGTTATCATCAGTTACTCAAAATGTGGATGTTGAAAATAATACCACCACGTTGATCGGCAAAGTTGATATTGTGCAGGGTGGTGTCACCATCAAAGCAGATAAAGCAATCATTAAACTAAATGGTAAAACCAAAGAATTAAAAACTATTGAAGTTTATGGCAAGCCCGCTTACTTCAAGCGAGTAATGAAAGATGGCAAAGTGATCAACGGTGAGTCTGGTTACGGTATTTATACGCCATCAAGTAGTATGATGGTCTTAAAACAAAATGCTAAAATTGTGCAGGATGGCAATACGATTCGTGCCAATGAGATCAGCTATAATCTTAAAGCACAATTTATGAAGGCAACAGGGACTAAGTCTCAGCAAGTGAAAACCAAGTTATTACCAGAAACAAAGTAAAAGGAATGATTGTGGAATTAGTAACTGTTAATTCAAGTAATTTAGCGATTTATCTAAATTTAACTCAAGCTTATGAAGCTGAGTTTTCGCCATTGACCAAAAAATTACCTGATGAAGAGGGTAAGTTTGCTTTAGATACGCCGATTGAAGGCAACGTTACTGGCTATTTATTGTATATCGATGGTCGGCCTGCTGGGTTAGCGGCAATTGCTAACGAAAGTGTTGATCATTACGAAGTGTGTGATTTTTACGTTGTGCCTGTATTCCGTCAGCACAAAGCTGGCCAGCGCTTTGCCCATATTCTATTTGATATGATGCCAGGCTTATGGCAGAGCAAGCAAATTGCAGGGGCTGATAATGCGATTGCTTTTTGGCGACGCGCGATTGGTGCTTATACAAACAATGAATTTGTAGAAGATATTTATCACGATGAATATTGGGGTGATGTAACCCGCCAATGTTTTAAAACCACGGCTTAATTATCACTGGTTTTAAACAACGATTTAGTTAATAAAGCCCCTATTATTTATTAAATGATAGGGGCTTTATTTTAAATATAAACATATGGCTGTCCAAATCAGTTTTCCGCTAACAGGTAAAGACCGTTAGCGGAAAAGTAATATTAAACATTAAGACCAATTATCTTGCTTATATTGATAAGAACAGTAGGAGCTATTTACAAATTGTCCGTTACTTGTAGCGCGACAACGGTATTGTGCACTTCCTGGAAGATAATCCCATGCGGCATTTTCATTACAATATGGACCAGTACAAGAGGATGAGTAACTGTTTGAGTTATTTGATGAGCCTTGACTTGCACCATAAGCGATCGCAACTACTCCTAAAATTGCGACTGGTAGTAGAATAGTATTAATGACACTAAAGTCTTCATTTACCTCTAAATCATCATCCCCTGTATAAAAGTTGTTTTTTGTTGTACAACCCATAATGAGAGTAAGAATTAAACTAATAATAAAATATTTTTTGGATTTAGATAGAGCTTTCATAACGCAATTAGGTGAATAATAAGTCGCGTGATTCTATAGAAAAAATATTATTGATAAAGTTGCATATTGTAACCATATATTTCTTGGTGGAGATTTACTTGTACTATATAGACAGTTATATAAATAAGCTGAAATTCTTACGAGAGGATAAACATATGGCTATCCCCAAAAAGCGAGGTATAACACAATACTTCGCTTTTGGAATTAGGATGTATATTGATTAAGCACACGCCATTGATTTTAGCTGTAGCGTGTTTATAAATAATCTTGGATCAGCAATATTATTAAGTATCGATGGAGTAGGTAAGCAATCATCATCGACGTAATCGACATAGTCTGCCGCTGAATCAAAGATTAAAATATCTAACGCTAAACGATCTAATCCGTATAGACCGCGGTGGATCATATCGGCAGAGAAGACTAATAAATCACCTGCAGCGAGTGCAATTTGTTTACCGCCAGAGATGCTATCATTGCTGAGTTTGCCATTAACTTCTTGGCGAACATTATATTCTTCTTCATTATCCCATCGTTTGTGGGTGCCGGGGATTATTTCCATGCCGGGTTCATCAAACAAAGGTATACGAAGATGCAGCACTTGCGTTTCAAGGATGATTCGCATTTGATCATCAATGTCATAGTCATATTGACAGTCGCGATGCCAAAAGTCTTTTTGTTGTGGATTAACAGGGTTAAAAAATAGCTGTGTATTCATAAATGCAGGGTTATTAGGTATTACTGCATCGACTACTTGCATGATTTTTTTTGAGCTGATGAAGTTAAAAAGTACCGTTCTATCGTCGATAGCTAAATACTCGCTGCCTGTAATTAATGATGAGTTAAACGCTTCTTCTTGATAGAATTCTTTATTGTCTGCTTTCCATAATTCATGGAATTTTAAAACGACTTTTCTCAATGATGCAATTTGAGCACCATCAAAATAATTTCTAATAACAAAGTAACCATCTTTGTCGTAACTGTTACTTAATTGTTGGCTATTTTCTACCACAGATTACCTTCATGCTCTTGGTACCGTTGACAGATCACGGTATTGTTTGGCGCATAATGCCAGATAGGTATCATTCAACCAAGCAATTAATATTATCAATAAAAAAGGCTAGGTATAATGAAATACCTAGCCTCTATATGTATCAAATTATCATTAGGTGATGATTATAATGCAGTCTCTAAAATCTTACGGCTATCTGCAATCGTCAGTTTACCGTGTTCGCCTAATGCGGTCATACCGTGTTTCTCAAGGCTGTTGATAAGCACATCAATATCTGCGGCGCCTAATTCAACATCTGCCAATGAAGTTGGGACATCCATCTCTTTAAAGAAAGCAATAGTGCGAGCAATAGCGGCATCAATACGCTCGTCAGCTGTGCCGGTGGTAATACCAAATACACGCTCTGCATATTGAACTAATTTAGCTTGTTTCTCTGTGCGACAAACCTGCATTACCGCTGGTAGTACAATACTTAATGTACGCGCATGATCGATAGCATAGTTACCAGTTAACTCATGGCCAATCATATGCGTTGTCCAATCTTGTGGTACACCGACACCAATTAAACCATTCAATGCTTGTGTTGCCGACCACATGATATTAGCGCGAACAGCGATATCATTTGGGGTCGCAAGGGCTTTTGGACCTTCTTCGATAAGTGTAAGCAATAGACCTTCAGCAAAGCGATCTTGAACCTTTGCATTTACAGGGAAGGTTAGGTATTGCTCCATGGTATGAACAAAAGCATCCACTACACCGTTAGACACTTGGCGTGGTGATAAGCTTAATGTGGTTTGTGGATCTAAAATAGCAAAAGTCGGTTTTACTAGTGGTGAGCCAAAGAATAATTTGTCTTTACCACGAGAAACCACAGAACCGCCGTTAGTTTCAGAACCTGTTGCAGGTAGTGTTAATACGCAACCAATAGGCAGCGCAGTAATCACAGGCGCTTGGTCATGCAAAATTTCCCATGGATCGCTACCTTCATAACAAGCTGCAGCTGCAATAAATTTAGTACCATCAACCACAGAACCACCGCCAACAGCAAGTAGGAAGTCAAAACCTTCTGCTTTTACTTTAGCAACAGCTTGCATCAAAGTGTCATATTGTGGGTTTGGCTCAACGCCTGCAAATTCGTCCCAATTAAAACCACTAAGTGCGGCGGCAACTTGCTCATATACACCGTTGGTTTTGATTGAACCGCCACCATAAATCACTAAGATTTTTTTATCTTTAGGAATGTCATTGGCAATTTCAGCAATTTGACCTTCACCAAAATGAATTTTTGTAGGGCTTTGATAGGTAAATTTGTCCATTGTTTTTTCCTCTCAGCAGCAAGCTGATGCTGATTATTATAATGATTTTGTTTTATCAAAGATTAAGTAGCTTTGATAGCTACAGTCTAGGTGATTATACAGTTTCACTTAATACATAATTCTCTTTAATACTTGCCTATTTCTCTTTTATTGACGAAGTTGATGATTGATTTGTGACAATGGTCTGCTAAGGTAAATGAAACCAAATTATGGACCAATCGCGTGAAGATAGAGAACATTCAATATTCAACTGTTAATCTGCCTGTTGTGATACCGGCAGTATTAACTACGCTTGCGACCTCATTATGTGAATATTATGGGTTAGCACAACGATCTGGTCGAGTAGATACCTGTTTAGCAGGAATAAGGTTGTTTAGAATTGATGGTTATCGCAAATATAGCCCGCAAATGTATGAGCAAGGTATTGTTATTATTCTTCAAGGGCGAAAAATTGGTCACTTAAATCAACACCAATTTAATTATGATCCACAGCGGTGTTTATTAGTGACTACCCCTTATCCGATTGTTTGTGAAACCTTTGCCTCACATGATCAGCCATTAATGGGGATCAATATTGACTTTGATATTATAGTAATTGGTCAGTTAGTCGCAATGATTGAAGCCCAGCAGCATAGCCGTTTTGATTATGAAGGTAGTTGTGGTGTGGCAACAGCACAAATGACTGAACGCATGTATCGTAGTGTCGAACAGTTATTAGAAGTATTGCACGATCCTCTTGATGCACAAGTGATTGGTCCATCTTTAATACGACAGTTGTTTTATTATTTATTACACAGCGAGCAAGGTTATTTATTGGCGCAGTATTGTGAACAAGACAGTGTATTAGCGAAAATTTCAGCAGTCATTGATTATGTACAACAGCATTATGCGACTAAATTACATGTGCATGAATTAGCGGCGATGGCGGGAATGAGTGTGTCGGTATTTCATAAAGTTTTTAAGCAAGTCGTGACCGATCCTCCGCTGCAATATATTAAAAAAATACGCTTAAATAATGCTAAAACATTAATGCTGCAACAAGGAATGGCTGCTAATGTTGCAGCAGGGCAAGTTGGATATGAAAGTCCAACTCAATTTAGTCGTGAATTTAAACGTTATTTTGGCTTACCACCAAGTAAAATTCATGAACAAACTGGATTTATTCGGTAATATGTTTCAATGGAATGAAATAATGTGCAATTGAAGCGAATTTATATAAAAATCGTTTTAACAACATATTAGCCATCATAATAAGACGAAAATAATAAGGAAAATAATGTCTGAGCCTCATAAAAAAATTCTGATCCTGTTTGCGCACCCATCGCAAAATCGTTCTGAAATCAATGTGCCATTGTTTAATGCATCAAAAGGTTTCGATCATGTCACTACTGTCGATTTATACGCGGAATACCCTAGATACCGTATTGATATTGATAAAGAACAGCAACGTTTACGTGACCACGATGTGATTGTGTTTATGTTCCCATTGTATTGGTACTCCACACCGTCGCTATTAAAAGAATGGCAAGATTTAGTGTTGGAATACGGTTTTGCTTATGGCAGTGAGGGCACAGCGTTACAAGGCAAAAAGTTTCTTTGTGCACTGACCGCTGGTGGCTCTGAATCAAGCTACCGTAAAGAAGGTTTTAACCATTTTACGATTCGTGAGCTATTACAACCGTTAGAACAAATGGCGGAGTTAACCGGGATGGAGTTTTTAGCACCATTTGCTTTGTTTGGTGCAGGAACGGCAACGGAAGAACAACGTGTCACTAAACATTTAGAAAACTGGCGACGCGTGCTAGTTGCTATTGCTGATAATAAACTCAATTATGATGTCGCGAGCAAATTATCAAAATTAAACCATAGTCTTGATAGTGTGATCACGGAGTAGTCATGACAGGCATATTTTTACAAGCTTTTATCTATTTAGTCGCGGCAGTTATTGCGGTACCCATTGCAAAACGGTTTGGGCTTGGTTCTGTACTGGGTTATTTAATTGCCGGTGTCGTTATTGGCCCTGTAATTGGATTGGTTGGCAGTGAAACGACCACTATTCAGCATTTTGCTGAATTTGGCGTAGTTATGATGCTGTTTATCGTCGGCCTAGAACTTGAACCTAAAATGCTGTGGGGCATGCGTCATCGTTTATTGGGCTTAGGTGGTCTGCAAGTGGTTGTGACCACTGCAGTGGTTATGGGGATCGCAAGTGCACTCGGTGTTGGTTGGACTTATGCATTAGCAATTGGTCTGATTTTCTCACTGTCATCAACAGCCATTGTATTGCAAACGTTTAATGAGAAAGGCTTAAGTAAAACTGAAGGCGGAAAAAGTGCGTTTTCAGTCCTGTTATTTCAAGATATTGCCGTTATTCCAATGTTGGCATTAATTCCTTTATTGGCATTACCTGAATTAGTTGAAAAAGCGCAAACAACAGTTGCTGCTGCCGCTGAACATCATGATGATCTTAGTTTAGTTGCTGGTTTACCCGGTTGGGGATACGCGATTGTGGTGATCCTTGCGATTGCAGGTGTGGTGGTTGGTGGTCATTATTTAAGTCGTCCATTATTTCGTTTTGTCGCCGCTTCTGGATTGCGTGAGATATTTACAGCAACAGCATTAATGTTAGTTATTGGTATTGCAGCATTAATGAGTTTAATCGGATTATCGCCGGCGTTAGGTACTTTCCTTGCCGGTGTAGTACTGGCAAACAGTGAGTTCCGCCATGAGCTTGAATCAAACATTGAACCGTTTAAAGGATTATTACTGGGACTATTTTTTATAACCGTTGGTGCGGGGATTAACTTTAATATTTTGTTTGATCAATTTGGTCTTATTATTGGGTTAACGCTGGGCGTTATGCTGATTAAGGCATTGGTGCTATTAATTTTAGCTTTTGTATTTAAAGTTAAAGGCAGTGATAAATGGTTGTTTGCACTTAGTTTGGCTCAAGCGGGTGAGTTTGGTTTTGTATTGTTAAATTACACCGTTCAAAATAACGTATTACCTGCTGAATTAGGCCAAACGTTGTCACTGGTCGTTGCATTATCTATGTTCTTAACCCCGGGGTTATTTATATTATTTGATAAAGTTATTTTACCGCGATTCAGTGCTGCTAAAAATGATCGAGAAGCGGATGAAATAGACGAGCAAGGTAAAGTTATTATTGCTGGTATTGGTCGTTTTGGTCAAATAGTTAACCGCTTATTAAGTGCTAATGGTATGAAAACGGTGGTACTCGACCATTCCGTAACTCAAATTGATAATATGCGCCAGATTGATATTAAGAGCTATTTTGGTGACGCGACTCGACATGATTTATTACATACTGCGGGTATTGAAGATGCAAAAGTATTTGTAGTAGCGATTGACGATCAAGAGCGTGCGACAGAGCTTGTGCATTATATTAAGCAAACGTATCCACATGTACGGGTATTAGCGCGTGCTTATGATCGTGGTCATCATTATTCATTGCGTTGTGCAGGTGCTGATTATGTGATCAGTGAAACTTACCGTTCAGCGTTAGCAATGGGTGCTCAAGCTTTAAAAGAGCTAGGTGTACATCCCTTTAGGGCGGAACAGCAAAAAGCAATGTTTGTTGAAACAGAAGCAAAAAGTAAAGATCTGTTATACCAAACATGGCGTGATAGTACTGAAGAAGATCGCTTTAACAGCTCTTATGTTGAATTGTTCATGCAGTTAGAACAAACGCTAGGAGAGGCAATGAAGCAAGAACGCACTGATAAGCATACTAAATCAGAACGAGGGTGGACGCCGCCACCTAAAAACTTTATTGAAGAAGCTGAACAAATGAAGGCTGACAAAAATAACTAAACGCTCTGTGGGTTATTGTTGAGCAGAAGTAAGAACTAAAACCAAGTTAATAAGACGCTAACTGTTTAATCAGTAGCGTCTTTTTTTTTATTACAGTTATTATATTTGTGTAGCATTTGCATACAATTTCTAAATTACTGACTAAAAATATTTATGTTATTGTCAATAATCAAAGCTTATATCGAGCTTTATTTGAATATTGGTAATAGGTGAAATGTTTAAAAAGAATCTACTTGCATCGCTTTTACTTAGCTCTTTCGTTGCCCAACCAGCTCTCGCTGATACCACATTAAATATTTATAATTGGTCAGAATATCTGCCGACAGAATTACTGTCACAATTTACCAAAGAAACTGATATCAAGGTTAACTATTCAACGTTTGAAAGTAACGAAACGATGTATACCAAGATCAAAATGATCGATGGTAAAGGGTATGATTTAGTATTTCCATCAACCTACTATGTTTCTAAAATGGCTGATGAAGGTTTATTAGCGAAACTTGAACACAGCAAGATCACGGCGTTTTCTCAGTTAGATGTTACGATTTTAAATCAGCCTTTTGATCCTAATAATCAATATTCAATCCCTTATTTATGGGGTAGTACGGCGTTAGGTTACGACAGCGATATCATTGACGGTAAGCAAATTACTCAGTGGAAAGATTTATGGAAGCCTGAGTTTAAAGGCAACGTATTATTAACTGACGATCCACGTGATGTGTTTGGTATGGCATTGATCATGAATGGTCATAGTGTTAATAGTCGTGATGCGGCTGAAATTAAACAGGCTTATGAAACACTAACCACTTTAATACCCAATGTCGCATTATTTAATTCAGATGCACCGCATATTCCGTATATTGCGGGGGAAGTGTCAGTGGGAATGCAATGGAACGGTACTGCTGTGCGTGCTGCAAATGAAAATCCAGCCCTTAAATTTGCTTATCCACAAGAAGGCACTATTTTCTGGATGGATAACATGGTGATCCCTGCTGCAAGTAAACAGAAAGATGCCGCCTATCAGTTCATTAATTTCTTATTAAAGCCTGAAAATCAAGCCAAGATTGTAACTGAAATTGGTTATGCGACGCCTAATTTAGAGGCATTAAATAACCTTCCAGATAATATTCGTAATAGTGAGATCATTTTCCCAACCAAAGCGATTAAACAGAAAGGTCAATTTTTGGCTGATGTTGGTGAAGCGACAGCTATTTATCAGCGCTATTGGATGGAGTTGAAGAAATAATGAAAGTTATCTACACGGAAAAACAACGTTTACATCATGTACGTTTTGAATTTTTAAATGGTGAAGCAACGCCATGTTTTGAAAAACCAGAGCGTGCTGACATGGTGCTTAATGCACTTAATAGTCATGGTGGTTTTACGATGGTGGAGCCTAATAGCTACGGTGATGCACCGATGCGTTGGGTACATACGGATGATTACGTTGATTTTCTAGCAAGTTGTTGGGATCAATGGGTTGAAGCGTTTGGTGATGTGCATGATGCCTCACCATACTGTTTTGCACCTGCCCGCCATTTACGTAACCGTATTCCAAAAGATATCGAAGGACGTTTAGGTTATTACAGTTTCGATATGACAGCTGCGATCACTGCGGGTTCTTGGAAAGCCATTGTCGCTGCGACAGAATGTGCATTAACAGGGGTAGATTTAATCAAACAAGGCGAGCATGCTGCGTTTGCGTTATGTCGACCACCAGGTCACCATGCTGCGCCAGATTTAATGGGTGGCTATTGTTACGCAAATAATGCCGCAATTGCAGCGGAAAGCTTTATTCGCCAAGGGGCAAAGCGCGTAGCAGTATTAGATATTGATTATCACCACGGTAATGGTACTCAGAGTATTTTCTATGATCGTAGCGATGTATTATTCGCATCGATTCATGGTGATCCAGATTACGATTATCCGCATTATCTTGGCTTTGCTGATGAAGAGGGTGAAGGTGAAGGCCTTGGCTTTAATCTCAATTTGCCGTTACCGCTTAATACAACCGATTGGTCAGTGTATGAGCCTGCTTTAGTAACTGCATTGGCTCGTATTGCGGAATATCAGCCACAAGCATTAATTATTTCATTAGGTATGGATACTTTTGCAGACGATCCGATCAGTTATTTTAAGTTGCTACGTAATGATTATACAAAGATCGGCTGGATGATTGGTTTATTAAATATTCCAACATTATTTGTATTTGAAGGTGGCTATGCGGTTGATGACTTAGGTCATAATACGGTAGCAGTGCTTGATGGTTTCAATAAAGCGTTAGCATAATTGCTTATTAGGCTGTACATCGAAAATGGATATAAGCGATAGCCTAATGGTTATCGCTTTTTTTATTTACAACGTGATCCCCATATAAACACATAACTCGCGTTTAATACGAATAAATTCGGTAGAAGAAACTTTTTGTGCTTGATAATCGCTGCACTTTTCAAAGTTAATATCATCAACTTCAATCTCTAAAAAAGGTAGCTCAGTGCAGTTAGTTAGTAAATAAAGTGCACGGTTACCATCAATTTTATAATTGAGATCAAAGGCAACAATAGTTTCCATATTGACGTAAATATTATTAATTTTAAGTGCTTTTTTCATTACAAATATCCTATGTAAGTAACGCTAAAGTCACATTTTCTCTGTGGCTAAAAATAGCATATGCTGAGTTATAGATTTTGTATGCAGCAACTTCTGCAATGAAAGATTGTATTATTCATTAACTGCAATCGCTTGAATTGAATCTTTTTTATGCTGTTTTGATTCAACTTTGGCTAACCATAATAGTGGCGCTATGATCATCACTGTTCCCATTAAAGTGGTGATATCAGGCACTTCATTAAACAATAAATAGCCCACGATAACCGCACCAATTAATCCACTGTATTCCGCACTGGCTATTTTATTACTTTCAGCAGCACGGTAAGCGACGACACACGTTGCCGCATATACCAAAATTAATGCACTTGAGCCTGATGCTGTAATCAGTGGCGACCAGTCCCAGGGTTTATTTTCCCATAGTGCTAACATCAGTGATGCTGGCATACCGATTAAGTTCGTCAGCAATAAGGTCTGAGCAACACTCTGCTCGGTCGGGAGTTTACGAATAAAAAGGTTATTAACGGCAATGGTAAAGGCAACCACTAATGCACCAAAAGCAGCCCAACTAATGTCGGTTGGGCGTACAATAACTAATACACCCGCAAAGCCAATAATACCTGCGGCGACAGAATAACGGGTTAGCTTTTCACCATACATCACCATGGCGAGCGGAAGCATGATCAAGGGGGCAGCATAGAAAATAGCGTTCGCAGTGGCCAGCGGCAGTGTGCTTAATGAGATCACCATAAATACCGCACCTAATAACCATACATGTGCGCGTACACAATGCCATTTTAAGCCAATTAAAAAGCTTTGTTTGGTCGCACGTAAACAAAAAGGCAGTAAGATGATCACCGCTGACAATTGGCGAAAAAATACAAACTGAAATACAGCCGCATCTTTACCCATGGTTTTAATTAAAGCATCAGAAAGCACTGCCACTAAATTACCAATAATTAAAATGGTCATTGCAAAGCCAACAGAACGGTTTTTCATTATACCTACCGAAATAAATAGCAGCGAACAGCACGAATAAATCAGCATGTTATGATGAATTTAGCGTGAAGTATAATAATATAATATGGTTTGATGTTGATGTCGCTAGTGGATCTTTACCAAGCAATGGTGTCGCCGCTATAACTTAAAAATTGACCGCTATTTTTAGGGGTTAACGTCGATAAAATATTTAATAAACATTGCGCAGTATATTGTGGTGTAAATAGTTTATGTGAAGCAACATTGCGTTGAAAGGGCTGAGACAAAGCACTGTCAGTAGTGCCAGGATGAAAGGCAACCACACAGCAGTAAGGTAATTTTGTTTGCCATTCAATACTGATGGTTTTAATTGCCATATTTAATGCCGTTTTAGAGCTGCGATAGCTGATCCAACCACCTAATTTATTATCCTCAATACTGCCGACTTTGGCTGAGATCGTGACAAAATAACTACGCGGTGAAGTTTTTAATGATGCCATAAAGTGCTTAGCAAGTAATAATGTTGGTAAGGTATTTGTTTGAATATTAGTTTGGAAAAAATCGACATCAAACTGTTGAATGGATTTTTCAGGTAAATGCTCAGCAGTATGGAGCACGCCAGCGGCATTGATCAGCACATCAAGTTGGGTTAATTGGGCTGCAAGCTTAGCAATATCTGCTTCAATAGTAATATCCAGCGCATGCCAATGTAGTTGTGGGTGCTGATAATTGGGCTGGTGGCGAAAATATGTCGCATGGATATGCGTGTGGGGTTTAAACTGTAATAACTGCTTGATAACTGCAAGTCCAATAGCTCCAGAGCCTCCAACAATGAGTGCTTTCATTATCTCCTCCTTGAAATTGTGTCATAGCGATTCAATGGGGTTTACCAGTGATCATTAAATAGCATTATAGCGTACCAATTATAAGGTTGGATCTATGATAAAACATACAATTACCGTTAAAGTAGTATTATAACTGTGCAGTTGAATGCTGTATGGGAATAAGTACTTTACATAAAACACCGTCCTCTATATTATACGCCGCATGGAGAGATGGCTGAGTGGTTGAAAGCACCGGTCTTGAAAACCGGCATACGTTTATAGCGTATCTAGGGTTCAAATCCCTATCTCTCCGCCACATATTAAAAAGCCGCTATTTATAGCGGCTTTTTTACGTTTGAACCAAATGGTTTATCATTCTATTCCATTTTCCCCGCGGTACTTGCTGGTTCGAAGTGTTCCAAAGAAGTAGAAAGAAGTAGTGGACACCCATAATTTTTTGCTTAGATATTGTCATCCACTCAGCCTAATATCCGTGATCAACTTAACGTATGATCGAGCCTAAAAGACATCAGTGAATTGTTTTAATTTTTATAAGGAAAGATATGGCTGTCCTATGTTTTTTGGCTTTTTTGAATGAGATCTTGCTCATGTAATGTCACTAATTATGACGAGGGTAAGTATTTTTTGTTTAATCTGTTATATCTTATGACTACTATTAATGATGTTAGCCTTTATTACTCAATGGAAGATAAAACATAAATGGAAGACAAAATTCAGTATTTTACAATCAAAGAGCTTTTTAGTGATTTTGATAAACATTGTACTCGCGTTGAATATATGGATATGTTACGTGTTACTGCTGATGCTCATATAAAAAAAATGTTTATGGTTGGCTGTGAGGTAATCAATCCTGACAGTGAGTGTTTATTATCAATTACGGATAACAATTATATAGCGCCAACTAAACAGCAAGTTCAATGTGTTGTAAATTATTTAGTTGAAACCCTTGGAGTATCTAAAACAGAGATATCGATTCAACTAGGGGTGACAGCAAAAGGTAATAGAACCCTTAATAGCTGGCTTGGTAGTAGTCGCGATCAGCAAATACCGTATACGGCTTGGCGGAAGTTACTGTCGTTAGCTGGATTATCAATTGATTTAATGGTGTTATCAGAACGAACACAATTAATACTAGCTAAAGAGGCTAAGGAATTAACGGTTGCTGAAAATAATGGTAGTGAATTAGCATTATTACAGGAAGCTTATAACGTTCTCGATCATGGAACAGCTGATGAACGGCTATATTTTTTAAATAAGTTAAAGCAGCATTTCAATGAATTGAGAGCAATCTAATAAAATATAAACCGAGTCTTGGCTCGGTTTATAACATTTTAATGGTTTAGTTATTTTGGCACTGTTAAACCAGAAAGTGTATTAACGCTTGTGCCCATGTTTGTGCTTGTGTTTATAACAATGTTTGCACCAATGATCGTGTTTATAATACCCATGGGGATGATCGGGTATAAAAACACAACCTTGTAATAAGACGACTGTGGTTATCATCACGCAAAAACGAATAAATAAACGACTCATTACCACACCTTATTATCTTTAAAAGTGTGTTTGTTATTACCGACAAAAACGACAATGTGTTGATGATGACGATAGGCTGTAAATGAGTGCTTAAGCCAATGATTCTGATGGTATCTTTTTAATTTAAATTTATTCTTTTTTTTATGGGTACACTCATAAATTTTTTTATCTACTTTAAAAAGGTAATGTTGCTGCGATTTATCTTTAAATATAACTTTCTTGCGTGCCGTATCAGTATAGGCTGCGATTATTGAGCCACAATATTCTTTATTTGATATATGTTTTGCTGATGCAGATAAAGGTGAGAGTAGGCATACAGATGCTACCAAAAGTGTCATCATTTTATTCATAGTGATTCTCTTAAATAGTGTGTTGTGTCGTTAATTTAGTGTCCAAAGCCATCACCATGATCAACAAAGACTTTTCTTCCAGAAACTTTTCCGATGTAATGTTGTTTATAACCATGTCGGTCTGAGTGTCTTAATTGACCGCCTTTAAGAGAAATAGGACGACCATTATCGGTAGTACCAGTACATCTAATATAGGATTTATATTTGCCTTTCTTTTGAGGAGATAATTCACATTTAGTATTATCCGTTAAGGTGTATCCTTGTTGCTCAAAAAGGAAATTGGCTTTTTGAGTCATATAACTATCAGCCCATGTCATTGGACTGCTGCAGCCAGTAATAAATGTTGGGATAGCTATCGATAATAAAAATAGGTGTTGCTTAATATTCATATAAGATTCTCTGTGTTTCATTAGATTAAACTATGTTCATAGAGGAAAATAAAAGCAGTCATTATTTATTTTATTTAACTGTCGGTATTAATGCGTTTTTACGCTGATATTAATAATGCTATAAAAAAAATTAAATATATTAACTGTGATGAAAATACTTAATATTAATAAGTATTTTGATGTGGTTTATCGTTTGTGGTGTATTTAGAATGAGGACATTATAGAGGGTTTGTATAATAGTAATATGTCAATATAGAGACGAAAAACATCAATATAAGGACATTTTAGCTTATTTAGTCAAGCAATGAGTATTACAGTAAGCGCCACTTGTATCGCCTTACTCGAGCAGTAAGGCGAATTATGATTAATTAATACTTTGCCTTGCTTCAATACTGCCATGGGTTTGAATCGTAGTACCTTGAGATCCAGCACAGCCAGTTACAACCATTCCTAATAAGATAAATGCGATAATATTTTTCATGGATAATCCCTTATGAGCATAATGTTAATGATTAGCAGAGTGTACCTGTAACCACAAATGGCAACAAGGATCTAAAAAATGACTTATTTAGACAATAAAAAAAGCCGCTGATAATAATCAGCGGCAAGAGGATTATATGTTTATGATATTTAGAGTTTCTTTGAGAAAACCCCACACAAACCAATGATAATTAAACCAAGGATCATAATCTCACCTTTATTACTATCAAAGCCTGCTTTAACGCCAGCAATAGCAACAATTGCGATAGCCACTGGAATGATATATTTGATTAACATATACCACACATTGAATAGTGGGAATGAAACCTTGCCGTCATTTGTGATTTCTTTTTTCAATTCACTGCGATCTAAACGCCAGCCAGCAAATAAACATACCAACATACCGCCAATGGCAAGGAAGATTTTATCGGTTAACAAATCAAAAATATCAAAAGCACCAGTATGGAATAGAGTTGGACCAAATCCACCAATAGATAAAGACGCTAAGATACACAGTAGTGCCATTACACCACTGGCTGTTAATACCGCAGTTATACGACTAAAGCCTTTTTCATCAATTAAGTAAGCAACAACAACTTCAAGTAATGATACTGACGATGTGAGTGCTGCCACACTGAGTCCGATAAAGAACAAAATAGCGAGTACTAAGCCAATTTCACCCATTTCGGCAAACAGTTGTGGTACTACGACAAACACTAAACCTGGGCCCGCAGATGGTTCCATACCAAAAGCAAACATGGCAGGGAACATTGCGATACCAGCAAGTAGTGCGACACTTGTATCCATTGCGGTAACCATTGCTGTTGTTTGTACAAGGTTTTCTTGCTTGCGTAGGTAACTACCATAAGTCAGCATACAGCCCATACCGAGGCTTAATGAGAAGAACGCTTGTCCTAATGCAGCTAATACAACGGAACTATCAATTTTTGAAAAATCGGGCTTAAACAAGAACTCTAATCCTGCCATTGCACCAGGTAACATTAATCCTTTGATTGATACAATCATTAAAATGATAAATAACAGTGGCATTAACACTTTACCGGCTTTCTCAATACCGCCAGAGACACCGCGCATAACTACTAAAATATTAAAGAAGAGATATAGTCCCATCCAAAATAGAGGTTGCAGAGGGTTAGCAATAAATCCGCTAAAACTGTCACCAATCGCGTCGGGTTGACTTAATAGTCCAGTAGAAACTTTATAGATATAGGCAATGGCCCAGCCTCCGACAACAGGGTAGAAGCCCATGATTAATAGCCCACTAAGTACCCCTAGAATACCGACAAAAGTCCAGCGACGATCTGTTGTTTTAAATGCTCCGACTGCTGATAGTCCTGTTTTTCGGCCAACAGCAAATTCTGTCAGCATCACACTAAAGCCAATCACGATAACAAATAACAGATATATAGAAACGAATGCACCGCCGCCATTCTCACCTGCGGTGTAAGGGAATTTCCAAATGTTACCTAAACCTACAGCAGATCCTGCTGCTGCCATCACGAAGCCAATCTTTGAACTCCATGTCCCTCGATTAGGGGTTGTTGATGATGTTGTATCCATACGTAATCCTGTGTTTATAAATAAAAACGTTTGATTTTTAATAGATAATATATTTACAGCGCATAATTATTTAAGAGAACAAGATAAAGGTTGAATGTTTGTGCGTGTAAAGATATAGAAATGTTAAATATGTTAACTACTTTTTATCATGTATTTAATTGCTTTTAAATGAAAAATTACATTAAGGTAGACTTTAACAGTAGTGTGTTATCATGAAGTGATAATAAATATATTTATTAATCAGTGTGTTGAGTTGTTATTTGGAAAGTTCTATAAGTAGCATAAAATGCTAAAGTGTTTGTTATGTTATGTAGACAAGGATTTCACTTGATATTGTTGTAAACAACATAGTTTATCGTTATAGAAGTGATATATAGGTGGTTATGCTGTTTTATATATTTTTATGAGGGTATAAGGTAGGCATGTTGTCGTCATTATAGTTGTAATAACGGTTACTTGTAATAAAAGTGTATGAGTGATGTTTTATTGATCATGTTTTGGTTGTTTTTAGTGTGTATTGGTTGATAAAAATGCAGTTGGTGATTTTTTGAATATTATTACTTTACAGTCACCGTTCTCGACTATATTATTCACGGCATTGGAGAGATGGCTGAGTGGTTGAAAGCACCGGTCTTGAAAACCGGCATACGTTTATAGCGTATCTAGGGTTCAAATCCCTATCTCTCCGCCAAATTCTAGAGATTTGATTTAATCGAGTTTCGTAAAGAATTGGAGCGGTAGTTCAGTTGGTTAGAATACCGGCCTGTCACGCCGGGGGTCGCGGGTTCGAGTCCCGTCCGCTCCGCCAACATAAAGACATAGTGTTATTTATTAACATGCTA
>NZ_FYAJ01000024.1:0-2910 GCF_900185625.1 Photobacterium andalusiense | reverse complement strand
CGCTTCGGTATCGTACCAACACGTACTACTGACTTCCAAGTAATGTTCCTATTCTCAATGGGTATTACTAAAGGTAAGCGTGACACATTGATCAACACCTTGTTGTCATTCAAGCGTCACTACGATGCAAACGCAGATATCGAAACATTACTGCCTGAGCTAGTAGCATCTGCACCAGAAGTTTACCGTGGTCTTGGTCTTAAAGATCTTGGTAACAAGATGTTTGAATACCTAGTACGTCATAACCCAAGCCAAGTACTGAACCACGCTTACTCAAGCCTTCCTGAAATGGAAGTGAAGCCACGTACTGCTTACCAGTTCGTAGTATCTGATGAAGTAGAGCTAGTACCTTCTGACAAGCTTGTTGGTCGTGTTGCAGCGAACTCTGTTATCCCTTACCCACCAGGCATTCCAATGCTAATGGGTGGTGAAAACTTCGGTGACGAAACAAGTCCTCAAATTCAGTACTTGAAAGCACTAGAAGCATGGGATGCTGAATTCCCTGGTTTTGAACACGAAACTGAAGGCGCTGAGATCGAAGACGGTAAATACCACGTTCTTTGTATCAAAAAAGACGCACTATAATCGCCTAATGCGATAATGTGACTACCTACCAATCCCTCGCTAATCATAGCGGGGGATTTTTTTGCTTATTAAAAATTTTTCTTACTTTTTTAATGCGTCATTTTTGCATAGATATGCACACATCACTGCCGATCAACTTATCACCAATAACACCTATCAATCCATTGAAAAAAAGATAATTTTCAACAAAAAATATACAAAACACCTCCAAATAAAAATTAATAATTAAACAAAATGAACGAATATCGATACCCCTGCGAGTTAATGGAATCGTAACTAAATTTTTTCCTTCATTGATAATTTTTTGTTTTTATCAAAATACCCATCTATATTAGGTCGAACAAAAGGTTAAGTATTTACGTTAAAAATATTCAATCGTAAATGGTTATATTGTGATTATCTCGGTAATAAATATTTAATTTGAAATAATTAAGCATTTATTACCACAATAATAAATAACTCACCATGGAATCGATTTATTTAAATAAAGACAAATCCTTTTTTAAAATAGGTTTATCTCCCTTCTAATCATAGGTGAATATAATGTCATCGGAAACTGGCACTAAAAAAATGGGGCTTGTCGGGTTAACTGTACTTGTTGCAGTTAACATGATGGGTTCTGGTATTATTATGCTACCAGCAAGCTTGGCGCAAGTTGGTGCAATTTCAATGTTATCTTGGATTGTGACTGCGTTAGGCGCAATGTGTATTGCTTACACGTTTGCTAAATGTGGTGCACTTTGTAAACGCTCTGGCGGTATGTCAGCTTACGCACAAGAAGCACACGGTAAATCATCTTTTTTCATATCCTCTTATACTTACTACGTGTGTTTAGTGATTAGCTGTGTGGCAATTGCCGTTTCAGCGTTGGGTTATATCAAACCATTTATACCTTGGCTTGATACGCCGATACACACTTTCTTTGGTGTGGTTGCTATCCTTATCTTCACCATGGTAGCTAACTTTGGCGGTGCAAAAATCACTGGTCAAATCTCAGCATTTACGGTTTGGGGGATCATTATTCCAGTTGCTGGTCTGTCTATCATCGGTTGGTGGTGGTTCGATCCACAAACATTCATGAACGCATGGAACCCACATAACGACACCACAATGCACTCGGTATCTTCAGGTATCGCACTGACTTTATGGGCTTTCCTAGGTATTGAGTCTGCTGGTGCTAACTCTGATGCCGTTGAAAACCCAGAGCGTAACGTACCGCTTGCAGTACTATTTGGTACTGGTTTCGCAGCGATCGTTTACATTGCATCAACAGGTGTTATTCAAGGTATTATTCCTAACTCAGAGCTCGCAGCATCAACGGCACCGTTTGGTCTTGTGTTCAGCCACATGTTTAACCCTATGGTAGGTAACATTGTTACCCTAGCAGCAGTTATCGCATGTATTGGCTCACTACTTGGTTGGCAGTTCACTAACGCACAGGTTTCTAAAGCGGCAGCAGATGAAGGTCTATTCCCTAAAATCTTTGCTAAAACCAACAAAGCAGGCGTGCCAATTGCAGGTATGTTAATCATGCTAGCAGCTGAAATATTACTAGCAGTGATGACAATTTCTCCTAACTTGATTAGCCAGTTCAACGCGCTATTGAACCTTGCAGTATTCATTAACATGGTGCCTTACATCCTATCAATGACTGGTTTGGAAGTGCTACTTCGCAAGAACATGGTATCCCAAAAGCAATACCGTATTGGTGCAACCGTGGGTACATTAGCGGTTCTTTACAGTATCTATGGTGTGTACGCTTGTGGTGAAACTGCAGTATTCGGCGGTACTATTCTGATGTTGCTAGGTTATATATTCTACGGCTTCATCGCTGCTCGTGATACAAAACCAGAAACTAAGCCAAGTTAATTTATTAATAACCAACAAAAGTGAAAATGGGAATAAATAATAAATACGCTAACCATTAATAACCTTATTAATAACCAGCATTATTTATTCCCTGTCTATTAAATTCATAGCGCGTTTTATTACGTCATATTTATTGTGCCAATATAAAACACGTCAGTCATTCATCATTTTATTCAGGCGTTATTATGAACAACAATTATATAACCAGCAAAATGCGTACTCTCGTTATTGAGCACCAGAACATTACTCCAAACAGCTTTGCAGATCGTGCAACTAAATCGCTGATTGCTGAGTTACAAAATCGCAGTATCGGCATCATCACAGCCACGTCTTATGAAGATGCGCGTGCGGTTATCATGTCGACTCAAATCGATAGCCTAGTATTAGCACTAGAAAAAACTGAAGAGCAAATCGTTAATTCTAACGAAGAAGTTGATTTGTTAGCAGCACTACAAG
>NZ_FYAJ01000026.1:0-1906 GCF_900185625.1 Photobacterium andalusiense | reverse complement strand
CGCTTCGGTATCGTACCAACACGTACTACTGACTTCCAAGTAATGTTCCTATTCTCAATGGGTATTACTAAAGGTAAGCGTGACACATTGATCAACACCTTGTTGTCATTCAAGCGTCACTACGATGCAAACGCAGATATCGAAACATTACTGCCTGAGCTAGTAGCATCTGCACCAGAAGTTTACCGTGGTCTTGGTCTTAAAGATCTTGGTAACAAGATGTTTGAATACCTAGTACGTCATAACCCAAGCCAAGTACTGAACCACGCTTACTCAAGCCTTCCTGAAATGGAAGTGAAGCCACGTACTGCTTACCAGTTCGTAGTATCTGATGAAGTAGAGCTAGTACCTTCTGACAAGCTTGTTGGTCGTGTTGCAGCGAACTCTGTTATCCCTTACCCACCAGGCATTCCAATGCTAATGGGTGGTGAAAACTTCGGTGACGAAACAAGTCCTCAAATTCAGTACTTGAAAGCACTAGAAGCATGGGATGCTGAATTCCCTGGTTTCGAACACGAAACTGAAGGCGCTGAGATCGAAGACGGTAAATACCACGTTCTTTGTATCAAAAAAGACGCACTATAATCGCCTAATGCGATAATGTGACTACCCTACCAATCCCTCGCTAATCATAGCGGGGGATTTTTTTGCTAAGAATTAATAACACTAGTGTCTACTCATTCAGTTTTCACTGACTTAGACTTAATTATCATTAATACAAATTAAATTTCTCTTAACCTATCAATAAAAAAATACTTCCCCAAACTTGCTTGAATTTATTCTCACGCTGAGCGCATAATTATTTTATGGCGGTTTTTAATGACACTCCAGATTACTATGATGTAAGAATTCCAACCCCTTGTTAACAAAGTCATTTAATGACAAAAAAGTGCACCCCTCACACTATTTACTCTCTTTGTAAAAAAAAATGGTCGAATAACGATACTTAATACGACCGTTGTCACTAAAAATGCAATGCTTTATTCCGTTTTTATGGTTTTATTTTTATGAAAACGGCGCATTATATGTCTCGAACACAAGGTTAACAGTTCAGTTTAAAATATAACTTTTATGGTAAAGAGTTATATTTTAATTATTTTATTGATAACGATTTAATAAAATAATTAATTATTTATTACTTTCGTAATAAAAAATTCACCATGGACTGGGTTTTATTCCAATGAAGATAAACCGTAATCTAAATAAGGTTTATCATTCCACTAATCACGGGTGAATATAATGTCATCGAATACTGGCACTAAAAAAATGGGACTCGTTGGCTTAACTGTACTTGTTGCAGTTAACATGATGGGTTCTGGTATTATTATGCTACCAGCAAGCTTGGCGCAAGTTGGTGCAATTTCAATGTTGTCTTGGATTGTAACTGCGTTAGGCGCAATGTGTATTGCTTACACGTTTGCTAAATGTGGTGCATTTTGTAAACGCTCTGGCGGTATGTCAGCTTACGCAGAAGAAGCACACGGAAAATCATCTTTCTTCATCTCTTCTTATACTTATTACGTGTGTTTGGTAATTAGCTGTGTTGCGATTGCTGTTTCAGCGTTAGGTTATATCAAACCATTTATGCCTTGGCTTGATACACCGATGCACACTTTCTTCGGTGTGGTGGCTATCCTTATCTTCACCATGGTAGCTAACTTTGGCGGTGCGAAAATCACAGGTCAAATTTCAGCATTTACTGTTTGGGGTATCATTATTCCTGTTGCTGGTCTGTCTATCATCGGTTGGTGGTGGTTCGATCCACAAACATTCATGAATGCATGGAACCCACACCACGATACTACAATGCACTCAGTATCTTCTGGTATCGCACTGACTTTATGGGCTTTCCTAGGTATTGAATCTGCGGGTGCTAACTCTGATGCTGTTGAAAACCCAGAGCGTA
>NZ_FYAJ01000031.1:0-1660 GCF_900185625.1 Photobacterium andalusiense | reverse complement strand
GTCAGTCAGGAGTATTTAGCCTTGGAGGATGGTCCCCCCATGTTCAAACAGGATATCACGTGTCCCGTCCTACTCGATTTCACTAATAAAGCGTTGTTGGTTACGGGGCTATCACCCTGTATCGCGGCACTTTCCAGAACCTTCACCTAACGCTGAACTAACTTAAGGGCTAATCCGGTTTCGCTCGCCGCTACTACCGGAATCTCGGTTGATTTCTCTTCCTCGGGGTACTTAGATGTTTCAGTTCCCCCGGTTCGCTTCATTAACCTATGTATTCAGTTAATGATACTAGCTTATGCTAGTGGGTTTCCCCATTCGGAAATCCCAGACTCAAGTGGCTTTTACTGCCTAATCTGGGCTTATCGCAAGTTAATACGTCCTTCATCGCCTCTGACTGCCAAGGCATCCACCGTGTACGCTTAGTCACTTAACCATACAACCCCAAGAGGTCTTGTATGTTCAAACAACCAAGGTTTGCGTTTAATAATCCGATCAAGAAAATATTAAACATTGGTTTTTCGCCGGACTCGATACAAGACACTTGAATGTGTGTTGTTTTGAGAACTCGTTTTTATTCGAAAATAAAAACATTTTTAAAATCAATCTTTCGATTGAATTTACTAGTCAGCTTTCCAGATTGTTAAAGAGCATACAATTATCTAACGATAACCACTTTCTAATGATTTTCAGCGACAACAAGGCGGACTTAATAAAGGTATTCTTCATTAAATCTGCTATTCCGTGCAGAAAATTCTTAGAGAGTGGTGGGCGATACCGGGCTCGAACCAGTGACCCCCTCCTTGTAAGGGAGGTGCTCTCCCAACTGAGCTAATCGCCCACGATAGTTTTAATTCCGTCGTGAGAAAGAATGGTGGGTCGTGCAGGATTCGAACCTGCGACCAATTGATTAAAAGTCAACTGCTCTACCAACTGAGCTAACGACCCATTGGCGTCCCGTAGGGGAGTCGAACCCCTGTTACCGCCGTGAAAGGGCGGTGTCCTAGGCCTCTAGACGAACGGGACAATGTTCATACTTATTATTGTTGGGCAACAATAAGTGGCTCTCTTACATTTTAACCAAGCAATCTGTGTGGACACTGCATAAAACAGCATAAGTCTTTAGGTAAGGAGGTGATCCAGCCCCAGGTTCCCCTAGGGCTACCTTGTTACGACTTCACCCCAGTCATGAACCACACCGTGGTAAACGCCCTCCCGAAGGTTAAGCTATCTACTTCTGGTGCAGCCCACTCCCATGGTGTGACGGGCGGTGTGTACAAGGCCCGGGAACGTATTCACCGTGACATTCTGATTCACGATTACTAGCGATTCCGACTTCATGGAGTCGAGTTGCAGACTCCAATCCGGACTACGACGTACTTTGTGGGATTCGCTTACTATCGCTAGTTTGCAGCCCTCTGTATACGCCATTGTAGCACGTGTGTAGCCCTACTCGTAAGGGCCATGATGACTTGACGTCGTCCCCACCTTCCTCCGGTTTATCACCGGCAGTCTCCCTGGAGTTCCCACCATTATGTGCTGGCAAACAAGGATAAGGGTTGCGCTCGTTGCGGGACTTAACCCAACATTTCACAACACGAGCTGACGACAGCCATGCAGCACCTGTCTCAGAGTTCCCGAAGGCACTAAGCTATCTCTAGCG
>NZ_FYAJ01000025.1:0-2728 GCF_900185625.1 Photobacterium andalusiense | reverse complement strand
TGGCGAAGTGGAAGATTACCGTATCTTTATATCTGACTTGGTTACAACAGCAACGTGTGATCAGCTCTATGTAACGAAAGCGGTTACGGATCCTAATTATACTCTGACGGCTGTTACTCCTGTACAGCCATTAAGTTTCACCTTCTCGGATATTCAAACAGGTGTGACTATTAATGGATTGAATTCATTAGCGATTAAGCGTGATACGGGTATTTTGTATACGACTTACCGTGACAGTAATCAACAGTTAGCGTTGATAGCAACGGATACATTAGGGACGAGCTTTATTCCTCTGGGAGTCATTCGTTCGCAAGGGACTTACACGATTAATTACATCAATGGTTCGGCATCTCGAACTGTCAATGCCGGTGATTCCATTACGGTCGGTGGCTCGTTCAGTTGGCCTAATACCGGTAGTTTATCCCGTGATGGTAGTGAGTATTATATTACTCATAGTCAATGGGATAGTTATTTGATCATTGATTTAGCGGCGATGACGTTTGAAGTGAAACCGATACCTGCAGCAATGATTGATACTGGTGTAGGGGCGCTGCATATCAGTGCAGATTGGGCCGTATCAGAAACTGATGGTCTGCTTTATGCGGCAGATATTTCCGGTAATGGCTTTACTTACGGCTTTAATATGGTTGAAGCTGAGCCAACAGTACCGAAGTTGTATGCTTTAAATCCAGTGACGAATACCGTTACCGTTACGAATCTAAACTTCAATGGAGCGAAAGCACCGAACTTATGGAGTGGCTCAGTCGTAACTGATGATTTGAATCACCTTTATGTTCTGACTAATGGTGGCGATCATGATACGGATCGTGATGGCAGTTATGATGTATTTGATCAGGTAGGTTTATACCGAATTAACATGATCACCAATGATGCTTCTTATGTTGTCAGCAGTGGTGATGGCTTCTTATCACAGCATGATGCTTCAGGTTGTATTGCCAGTGTTGATCGTGGCGATGCCCCTGAAACTTACGGTAAAGCAGGACACCGTAATAGTGATGTCGCCCTCAGTGGTACTCCTGATTTAATCTTAGGTACACGTTGGGACCCTGATATTCATGACTTCTTCAGTGATGATGCTACCGGTGATAATGTCACGGGTGAGGATGATGAGGAAGGTGTCGTGATGCCAGCCGATATGATTGTTGCAACCCCAACAATCATTCCAGTAACCGTTACTGGCGGTAGTGGTTTCTTAAGTGCCTTTGTCGACTTAAATGGTGACGGTGATTTTGATGATGTGGGTGAAACGGTACTTAATGATCTCGCCGTGATTGCGGGTAATAACAACGTATCATTAACTTTAAGCGCAGGACCAACTGCCGGTTATGATGGTTTAACCTTTATTCGTTTCCGTTTATGTAATGCCACTAACCTTTGTAATGCGCCAACGGGTACAGTGGCTAACGGTGAGGTAGAGGATTATCGATTTAACTTAATTAACCAAATAGTGCTAGAGGGCACGGTGTTTGAAGATAATGGTAAAGGAGGGGTTACTGCACACGATGGTAAGCAAGAAGGGGAAGAGCGCGGATTAGCCAATTTCATCGTTCGTGCCGTTTATAATGAAGCCACCCCAACCGGCAGTTATAGCTTAGGGCAAGAAATTGTCCAAACGGTGACATCCGGTGATGGCAGCTATACCTTAGTGATCCCTGTAGAGCTTGCAGATAAAGACATCTTACTTGAAGTGGTTTCACAAGCGGCTTGGGTTGATATCTCTGAAGTTGATGTGTCTGACGTAGCGCTGGGGCTTGTGGGTAAAGTGACCAATAGTACATTGACGGATAGTCAAATGGTGGTGAATGCTAGTGCGGGGGATTACCTTGCCAATCTTGACTTTGGTAAAGTCAGTGTCCCAACACTAGAGCCGGATAATTACACCGAAACCGAGCCTGGATTACCGGTAGTCTTTAGCCATAAATTTAATGTGAATACTTCGGGTGATGTCAGCTTTACTATTACCAATCAACAAGCATCACCATCAGGCTACCCATGGAGTGAAGTTCTGTACTTTGATGCCAACTGTAATGGTGAAATTGATGCCGGTGTTGATGGATTTGTTATCAACCCTACAGCGGTGACTGCTGATGCGACCACGCAAGTATGTGTATTGGTGAAAGTGATGGTGCCAGCGAATGTACCGCTACATGCGGTGTATAACTATCAACTCAATGCAGATATGGCATTTACCAATACCACTGAAACTCGTCAAGTCAGTGATGTAGATACCATCAAAGTGAGCTTTAGTGGTGCCGGCGAGCTAGAGATAGAGAAAACAGTACAAAATATAACGACCAGTGATGGTGAAAACCGTAGCAACCAAGCCAAACCTGGGGATGTATTAGAGTATAAAATTTACTTTATTAATAATGGCTCAGGTCCGATTGACACTATCAAGCTGTTTGATGCGATACCTGAATATACCGAACTTGCAGAAGTGCTGAACTGCACGTCCCCAGCTACATTATTACCATCCAGTATTGTCTCGTGTAATGTGCAAGCAGTAGATGACACCAATGCCGTGGGTTATGAAGGCGGTATTGAGTGGCAATTAGGTGGTACCTTAGCCCCTGCAGAAAGTGGCTATGTTACTTATAAAGTTAAAGTGAAATAATTAATAGTAGAATGCGATTGAATTAAAATAAACCATGAATATTCAGTCGCAAAATAAAAAAATATTAATCATCTAAAAAGACAGATAAATAAC
>NZ_FYAJ01000054.1:0-677 GCF_900185625.1 Photobacterium andalusiense | reverse complement strand
CGCTAGAGATAGCTTAGTGCCTTCGGGAACTCTGAGACAGGTGCTGCATGGCTGTCGTCAGCTCGTGTTGTGAAATGTTGGGTTAAGTCCCGCAACGAGCGCAACCCTTATCCTTGTTTGCCAGCACGTAATGGTGGGAACTCCAGGGAGACTGCCGGTGATAAACCGGAGGAAGGTGGGGACGACGTCAAGTCATCATGGCCCTTACGAGTAGGGCTACACACGTGCTACAATGGCGTATACAGAGGGCTGCAAACTAGCGATAGTAAGCGAATCCCACAAAGTACGTCGTAGTCCGGATTGGAGTCTGCAACTCGACTCCATGAAGTCGGAATCGCTAGTAATCGTGAATCAGAATGTCACGGTGAATACGTTCCCGGGCCTTGTACACACCGCCCGTCACACCATGGGAGTGGGCTGCACCAGAAGTAGATAGCTTAACCTTCGGGAGGGCGTTTACCACGGTGTGGTTCATGACTGGGGTGAAGTCGTAACAAGGTAGCCCTAGGGGAACCTGGGGCTGGATCACCTCCTTACCTAAAGACTTATGCTGTTTTATGCAGTGTCCACACAGATTGCTTGGTAAAATTAGTTTTAGAAAAATAGCGAAAGTGCTAATTAATGCTCACGCATTGATTAACGCTTTTGCGTTATGCTCTTTAACAATCTGGAAAGCT
>NZ_FYAJ01000023.1:2317-4419 GCF_900185625.1 Photobacterium andalusiense | reverse complement strand
GTCACATTGGCATTATTAGTGCCATCAGGCACAGCAACTGAGGTCATTTCATCTGCTTGAAATTGCCCATCAGCATCATGATCGACCCATGCATATAAGGTGGCAGCACCGCCTGTAGTATTAGTCACTGGCACATCTAGCGACCATGTTGTCATCGATGGCGACAATACCGGTATCGTTAAATTGTCTTCATCATCAAAATCAGTTAAATCATCAGCATCGGCATTAACCGACGGTTGACCATTACTGTCAGGGTCTGCCTCGGTTGCCCCGATAAATAAACTGGCTGATGGGGTGTGTTTCGCACCATCATCAGCTTCATAAGTACCATAACTTGCAGGCGCATCACCGTAATCTTCCGTTGGGGTAATGGCAGTACCGAGAGGGGCTGGGGCAACAAAGATGCGATGATCTTCAATTTCACCATCACCACCATAACCAACAAAATCGGTTGCATTTAAAATAATATCGCCCAAACGGATACGCATTGGGTAATAAGCCGGCACCAATGGCGATAGACCTGACCATGTTAATGTTTTTGATGTATCGGCTGGCGCAACAGTGGTAGTGACATGTTCTGAAGCCTCAAAGCTGCCATTTAAATTCCAATCTACCCATGCGTTTAAATAAACATTCACACCTGTTGTATTGGTCACGGTAATGGTGGTGCTGTAATCGGTATCGCCTTCTTGCCCACCGCTAATCGTCGCATCTTCATCATCAGTGCCGGCATTATCATCGCCTTCGGCAACTGAGCTCAGTTGATCGACGGCATCAGCATCAGGCGCTTGTGCGCCGATGAAGGTTTGTCCACCATCAAGGGTATGCCAAGGGCCACCGACAGCCATCGAAGTAGAATAGGTGTCTTCTAAATCGCCTTTATCTGCACTATTGGTGACAAGTATCCAATGATCTTCCACTTCACCCGATGAAGTTGCGCCGTAACTGCGGGGATCTTCTGTTGTGGACGTCACCGTATCATCAAATAATTCATGGGTTAAACGCACTCTTAGATAAATATTGGTATCATTCGAGCGCCCACTCATGCTGCTCCACGATAGGGTTTCTGTCGTCACACCACTCGCGGCAGGTACCGTGATCACACCGCTATTAATAAATTCGTCACGATCAAAACGCCCGTTACGATCAAAATCTATCCATGCATATAAATAGGCAGGATTTGCACTGTTATTAGTAATGGTTGCGACTGCTGAATAATCAGATTGGGTCGTTGATAGAACACCATACACCACGCCATCTTCATCATCAGTGCCTGTATTATTGTCATCCCCTAGCGCAAATGTATTCGGTGATGCGGCATCAGTTTCACCATCCGTTGCATTGGTACCAAGGTATAAATCCGTTGAGATAATATGACGCGCACCATCATCACTTAATGTGGTGCGGTAATTATCAACCCCAACATTAGCGGCACTATCAGGCGCATCCCCGTAATCGGTATCTCCCACTAAATAGAGGTAATCTTCCACTTCACCATTACTGGCAACACCAAACCAATCGTTAGCGGTTAATGCATCATGGGTTAATCGAATACGCAACGCTATGCTGCCATTGGTTAATCCTGATAACCCATTCCATGTTAAATCCACACTTTTATCTGCACTATTATAAGGAATATTGCCACTGGCAAAGGCGGAGGCACCGACACTGTCATAGTCAATTGAATCCACCACTTCATCAGCACTGAATGCGCCATCTTGATTGGTATCAAGCCATGCAACTAAGGTTGCCGCTATACCTGATGTGGTTGAATTACGTAAGGTAATTGTTGTTGTGAATGTTGTGTCTGACAGCGCTAACATCGGCAATGGTAATACAATCCCATTTTCATCATCGCTGCCATTGGTGTTATCCCCCGTCGCACTGGTACTGGCATAGCCATCTGCTTCTGCATCAATAGTGCTGGTACCAATGTAAAGTGTCGATTTATTGATTAGCCCATGAGTAGGTCCTTGAGCTGCCATTGTTGTTTGATAACTATTGGGCGCATCACCAAAATCATGATCGCCGATATATATACGATGATCTTCAACCTCACCGTTGATTGCCCCACCGAGTGCTCGTTCATCTTCTGCTGTTGC
>NZ_FYAJ01000023.1:0-1835 GCF_900185625.1 Photobacterium andalusiense | reverse complement strand
TCAGCATCTGGTACGGCAGATCCCATGAATAAGTTACTATTTAAACCATGATACGGGCCATTATCACTGAGGGTACTACGGTAATCGCCTGCACCAGAAGCGGTACCACTGGCACCGTCTTCTGCATCACCGAAGTCAAACTCACCAATCGATACGGTGTAATCTTCGACTTCGCCGCCTTCAGCAAAACCACCCCAGTCGTTGGCGGTTAAGGTGGTATTGGCAATACGAATACGCAGCCCCATGGTTCCTTGAGTTAAACCACTTAATCCGTTCCAGGTCAGAGTGACTTTATTGGTGCGATTATCACTACCGGTTGGGTAATTATCAGGGCTAAATGTGGCGTTTGTGAAAGGTGTGCCGTTTGCGACCACATTCAGCACATCAACGACTTCATCAGCACTGAATGTACCATCTTGGTTTTTATCTAGCCATGCCACCAATGTTGCCATCGAACCTGACGCATTATACGCAGACAGTTCAATACTGAATGACGTCGCGCTGGATGGTAATAAAGCAAGAGGCTGTTCAGCGCCATTCTCATCATCACTACCTGTAATATCATCACTGTTACTCGCAAGAGAAGGTGTAACACTGGAATCATTATCTATTGTTGAAGTACCAAGATATAAATTGCTGACATAAGCATGGGCTGGACCATCGCTTGAAATCAGGGTTTGGTAGCTGTCGGGCGCATCGCCTAAATCGAGGTTGTTTGCAGTTAAAAAGTAATCTTCCACTTCACCATTCGGAGCAAACCCTAACGAGCGTTCATCTACGGACACGGTGCCACTATCATCTGTAAGCTGGTGTGTGGTCACTCTTAACCGTACGCCATAAGTACGGTTATTGACGGTAGCAACATCATTAAGCCAATTTAATGTGTAAGTTTGGGTTCCACTGCTAGCAGGGATCAGTTGCACGCCATACGGCACTGTCACTGCTTGTTGAATGAGTTCATCTGACTCAAAACTGCCATCACGATCCCAATCAATCCAAGCGTACAAATAAGCATCTTGAGATGAGTTATTTGTAACAGACACATTGGCTTGGTATCCAGCACCATTAGCTAAAACAGGCAGGGCTTGGGTTAATAATCCCTCTTCATCATTGGTTCCATCGAGATTATCACCATCGGCATTTGGGGATTGTAATGAGGCATTATCTGCATCTGGCGCTTGCTCTCCTAAATATACGCTGCTCAAACCATCTACACTGTGGTAAGGACCATTATTCGCTAAATCGGTTTGATAATTATTGGCCGCTGTACTGCTAGACGTATCTGGTAAATCACCAAAATCACCACCGCCTAGTAAAACAGAATGATCTTCGACTTCACCATCACTAGCCATGCCATTCATGTCGGTAATCGTTAAAGGGTCGGTGGATAAACGAAAACGAATAAAGCTATTGCCTGCTGTTAAATAACGCAGTTGATCGGGATTCAATGTGTAAGTGAAAGCCCCATTTTGTCCTGTTGCAATGGTGACAACTTGTCCTTCAATCGCATCAAAACTGCCATTACGATTACTGTCGATCCAACCAGCAAGATAAGCATCGTTTCCTGTGGTATTACGAACCGTTAATTCAATAGAATAAGAGGTACTTCCTAATGGAATCGGCATCAATGCCGCAGCAAGCCCATTTTCATCATCACTGCCACTGTTATCATCCCCCAGTGCATCACTCGATGCTTGAGCACTGGTATCGGTATCAATGGTTGAATTACCCAAATAGAGATTCGATGTATTGGTAATAATATGGTATGCACCACCTAATGTTGGGTCGATACCATAGCTGTCTGGGGCATCCCCTAAATCAATGTCTTGCATTTC